>JAODGF010000093.1 GCA_025464645.1 Methanosarcinales archaeon | reverse complement strand
CGGCGGAATTACTCGCAATTGTTATGAGGGTTGGAACGAGAGAAATGAATGCCCTCGATCTGGCGAAAAAGCTCTTAGAGAAGTATAACTTGCCATCTTTATCCACAAGTGACGTAATTGAATTAAGAAAAACACTTGGAATTGCGTCCACAGAAAAGTTATGATTGATATTGATGCATCTGATGCCAGAATAGTGGATATATACAAAGGAATTATAAAACCGTTGAAGGATGAGGCTGAGAGCGTATCTGTAAGGATAAATATAGAGGCTGAGGGTGATTTGAGTGAGCAATTGCTTAAAATGAAGGTTAAGGAGACTCTTCAACAACTGAAATCTAAATATACATTTGAGGAGGTGCCTGCATCCAGTAAAAAAATAGAAAGTTTTATAAGTACCCTCGTTCATAAATTTTCAAGGGATGAAAAAATGCTATTTGAGACACTTGCGTTTATCATTGGACTGGTATACGGCTACGTGAAACCAGGAAAGGAAAAGCGATGGGAACTCTTCAAAAAGGGAATTATGTATGGCATTATTCTTGGAATATTCTTTGGATTTATCGGGCTTTTTATCGGGGGACTGTTATATTCAGCAGCAACTGCAATCGGGATGTTCATAACGGTGATAATCCTTGTGGTTATATTCATAATTGGCACGTTCATCGGTGACGTATTAGAAGTCGCAATTAAAAAATAAGGGGCGCCTCAAATCAGAAAGAAGCTACCTCGTAGGGAATAGCGGAGAAAACTGGATGGAATTCCCGCAGCCCACCTTCCGCTAGCTCAGCGGAGTTAGAGGCTCCAGATTGAGGGGCTTCCTGAAAATTGAAGGCGTTGTATGAATTAGTCTGGACGCCAAATGCTCCTCTTTCCACTTTTTAAATAAGAAACAGCACCACCTCCTCTAACCAAAACATCCCCAGTAATCTTTGAGGTTCTCCTTGACTTCCCTTATCACTTTTTCAGTATCATCTAACGCCGAATCTTTTCTGTATCGCTCGGGTATTGGCTCAGGCTCTTCTATGGCTATTTCCAGCCCTGCCAAACCTGAGATTAAGGCGAGCCATGCAAAAGGTAGCACATTTTCATTGTAACCCGATGCGAGCAAATCTATCTCTTTCCCATGACAAATTTCCGCAATTCCTCTCACCTTCTCTCCAATCATCCTGAATCCTTCTATTGACAACCCTAACTGAGTGAGCTGGTCATTTAGATATGGGTCAGAGCCCCCATTTCTAATGATAATCTCCGGCTCAAATTCTTTGGTCACTGGCTCAACTATTTCCTCAAAAACCGATTTGTAGGAATCATAGCCCGCATCAATAGGCATTGGAACATTTATTGTATATCCTTTTCCCTCTCCTTCCCCGATTTGATGGGCAAAACCTGTTCCCGGATATAAAGTTCTTGGGTCTTGATGCAAATCAATGAACAAAACCCTTGGGTCATGGTAAAAGTATTCAGAAGTTCCATTCCCTGCATGGGCGTCAGTATCTAAAACCAATATCCTCTTTAGAGCGTATTCCTTCATCAGATATTTCGCTGTGAATGCAACATCGTTATAAAGACAAAAACCTTCACCA
This sequence comes from Methanosarcinales archaeon, assembly GCA_025464645.1. Classification (GTDB taxonomy): domain Archaea; phylum Halobacteriota; class Syntropharchaeia; order Alkanophagales; family Methanospirareceae; genus QMVO01. The sequence continues at coordinate 1,871 of JAODGF010000093.1, read as the reverse complement.
AAAGAAGGCTTAGCATGGTGCATTCCTCCACCAATTGAGACAGCTTTCTCAAATTCTCTGCTTTCAACCAAATCAATTGCTTCTTTCGCCTGACCTATGATTAACCTTGCAGCTTCCTCTAACCTCCCGGGTTTTCCAATTGGACGGTTGTCTACACTGTGGAATAGATAGAATTTTCCATCATAATCCAAACCCAAATTTGCTGCTCTGTAATAATCTCTTGTAAAATAGATATACTCCCGATCGCAGATTAAAAGCAGGTCATCATCCGTAGCCTTTTCTGCGCTGATGATTTGATAACTCTCTTCACTCGAATTTTCCTTAAAGAAACGGTAAAACTTCTGGTACCTCTCTCCCCTGAACGGATGCCCTGCACCAAAATCATATTCCTTTAATTCCTCCCCATATAAAACTGCCAGCGACATATTTTTTTTCTCTCATCAAATTTTATCTTCTTTCAACAATCACTATATGTTCATTCCACATCGTTTTTTCAACTTTCCCGGGTTCGTTAGTTGGACTGTTTTTCAAGGGCATGGTTTTATTAGGAATATCTCGGATAATTGTCTCTCGGTGCCCAAACCCAAAACGTTCAAACATCTCTACAAGTATTTCGTCCGTGGGAATCGTTACGCTTTTTACTGTCCTATTACCAATAACAAAACATATCCTACCTCTCTCTTTCATAACTCTATCTAATTCTTCCATGCAAAGAAACATATCACTGTAAAAACTTAAGACATCTGAAGCTCTTTTGTTATCCCTCCTCTTAATTTCTTCCCAGATTCGTTTTAAGCTTTTTGACACCTGAAGAACAGTCTCATCTTCTGGAGAGTTTCCACCCAGAGACACTCTGTCGATTGACCTGCAAATTCTGTCTTCAAAATCAAGCCACTGGAGTGAAAGTCTTGAATACTGCCCATAAGCAACTGTGGTTTTTGAATCGCCATACGGTGGTGAGGTTACAATCAAATCAACGCTCTCATCGGGGATACTGGTCTTAAAGCGAGTATCCTCGTCTAAAATGCGCACGTGAACATCTAAATATTTCTTATCGCTTAATTCCTTAAAGTAATCTCGAAAACCTTTGAGATTTCGCTCGGCTTTTTGTAAAAAAGTAGCGAGGGCGTTTGGATTGTAATTTTTCAATTTTTCTGGGGGTATCCTAAATAATTTAAATTCACCACCTCGCACATTAGAACAATCTCGCACGGTCTCGCTAAATACAACTTTGTAAAAGTCGAGAATATCCTGGTCTTCTATTTGCATTATCTCTTTTTTAATTACAGATAGGCTCTCTATCACCTTTGGTTTAAACCAGTACTCAATATTAAAGAATTTCGGAATTGAGACCCGCTTAGCAAATTCCTTAGGGTCAAAGAATATATTTCTAAGCCGTTCCATTAGGTTATCATGTGTCGCTTCAAGTCGGTTGAGGTCTATGGGAGTAGTTTTTGCTTTTGTTATCAGTCTTGCCAGCGGATTTATATCTACACCCCAGCTTTCTAAACCCCTTCGCTTAGCTTCTACCAAAACCGTTTTTGAGCCAAAACGGATCTAATCGGAGGCAAGATTTAGAATGGATTGAAGTGCGTCTTCAATCCAGGGATTTTTGTATTCTCGAAGTTTCGCTTTGGCTAATCTGAGAAATTCTTCTTTGGTAGTTGAATTTTCTAGAATCTCATATATCGCTCCTGCGAACCTTAATTCCTCCTCGGTAGATTCAATCCACGAATCTAAAGCTTCTTTCTTTTCTTCCTTTTCCTCTTCCCACTGCATGGCTTCTTCTTTCATTTAGTGATTCTTAAAGCATCAACTGTTTTTATTGTTTTATGCAATTGAAGTAGTAATATAAACCTTACCCCGTTGGG
>JAODGF010000092.1 GCA_025464645.1 Methanosarcinales archaeon | reverse complement strand
CTTCAGCATGTTTCACGTCCTCTCTTCTTTCAACCCTTCGTAAAGCCTCTTCAACTTCTCTTTCCCCCGTTCGAGCATGAAATTCGCCTTCGATAAGATAAAATCCAGATGAGCTTCGCTGCAAAACAGCATGCCGTCTCTACCCAGCGGCACGTCCATCCTTTCCGTGCTCACCACCTCTACTACCACTTTCTCATCTTTTGAATTTGAAATCGCCTTTATCCCACTGTATTTAAACCCCGATTCAATCGCTATTCTTAACAACGCCTTTGCCTTCTCTAAATCCCTGCATGCCACGTGCAGTATTGGCGATTGCGATAATAGCCATATCTCTCTTTCCCCCTCCCGCCATTTTAGCTTTATCGCGTCTAACACTTCTTCCTTCGTCACCGGGCGATGCCACTTACCGATGAACTGCGCTTCTCGCTTCGCACCTATTTCAGGTAAACCAATCAAAACGATTCTTCCTGAGCAACTGCTCGTAGTAAAGAAATCTTCAAGACTGTTTATCCTGTCTATTATCCCTGCTATTTCTTCGTCTGCTCCCCTTATCCGCAACCTCGCAAGCGCTTTCTTCTTCTGCGATTCAAACGCCAATTTGTGAAATACCTCCTGTGCTACTTTCTCCCCTCTTTATAAAAGGGGTAAGTGAGCGGAGATGATAAAATTCTGAGTAACTCAAAAGGAGAAGAATCAGAAAAATTCCAAAAGTTATTTATATCTCTTCGACAACCATACCTTATCACAAGTGTAACAAAATGATAGAAGAAGTAATCATGCGTGAATGGGTGATCTTGCCCATCGCACTGTTAATCGCATTTACGATAATGCTGAGTTTATATCGTGCAGCGCTTGGTCCCGGCGTGTTCAATCGCGTGGCGGCGGTGAGCGTAATAGGGACAAAAACAATCGTTCTCCTGGTTATCATCGGTTATTATTTCGAAAGACCCCTGTTCTTTGACATCTCGCTTCTTTATGCAATCCTGAACTTCATTGGCACTTTAGCCTTCGCAAAATATTTAGAGAGGGGTGAGGTATGGTCATAATAGACGTGATAGTGACGTTATTTCTGGCTGCCGGAATTTTCTTTATGTTCACCGGTGTAATTGGATTACTCCGGTTACCCGACTTTTACACGCGACTGCATGCAACCGGGAAGTGCGATACGCTTGGAGAGGTGCTTATAATCACTGGTCTCCTGATATACCATGCTGCTCATTACGCGCATGAAGCTCCTCTTGTACCCGTGAAGCTCATATTTTTAATTGTGTTCATTTTCCTCGCCAATCCAACAGCGACACATGCGATAATGAAAGCGGCTTATATGACCGGCGTGAAACCCTGGAAATTGGGGGAAGAGAGGAGATAAGATAAGATGAAGGGAAAAGAAGGGAAAGGATTTGGAATACTCGTAACCTTTTGCGTTATGTTCCTCTTCTGGCTTCTCTTATCTGGCATCTTTGATGCATTCCATGTTATTGCAGGTGTAATATGCAGTGCAATTGTCGCATTTATTTCTCATGACCTGCTGGTGAAGGGAAAGGGTGAGAAAATGCTAGCAAAGTCCTTCAGATTCTTTATTTACATCTGGTGGGAGTTGTGGCAGATAGTGCTGGCGAACTTCGATGTCGCATATCGTGTGCTACATCCGAAGATGCCGATTGACCCGCGAATAATAGAATTTGATACTTCTTTGAGGAGCGATTTCGCTCTCGTTACACTCGCTAATTCTATCACCTTGACTCCAGGGACGATAACCATTTTGGTAGACCCGGAGAAGGGAAAGTTCTGGGTGCATGCAATCGCGAAAAAGCCCGCTGATGCCCTACTTGTGGATAAAACGATGCAACGGAAAGTGGCTGATGTGTATATGGAAAGATAGGGAAAATTGTGTCTTCAGTGGCACGATAAAAACCGATAGTTTTTTATATTATATCTGCGAACTGAAAAATAGGAGATAAATAAAAAAATGATACCTTCCATTGACCTCGTACTGCTCTCTTTGGTTGTAGTACTTGCGATAGTGGCGATAACGGTGAGAGACCTCCTGAGTGCAATCATGTTACTGAGCGCTTATAGTTTCCTGATGGCTATGGTCTGGGTGGAGATGCACTCGGTGGATGTGGCGTTTACGGAAGCTGCTGTCGGCGCCGGTGCATCAACTGCGTTCTTAATTGCTGCGTTATCCAGGACGGTGAGGTGGGAGAAGAAATGAAATTGATATCACTATCGGCACTACTATTTGTAATCGTTTTAGGTGCTCTATTCATATACGTAGCGGAAGACATACCTGATTTTGGCGACCCGAATTCTGCGCCTAATAGATATGTAAAATTGTTTAATATCGACGCTGACGGGTTAATGGACGACTTGAACCAGGGAATTATCCCGGAGAGTCTAATGGATAAAATAGAAGAGAGGGGACTACCGCTACCTACCAGGGTTGAGTCTATCGAAGAAGGCGAATGGGACTTCTTTCTCGTGCCAGAGGAGAGACAACAGGCGTTTTACCCAAAAGAGCAGAAATATTACTTCATTAAAAAAGCGGGTGATGAACTCGAGGTTTTCAGGTATTCTCTTATAATAAGATGGATAGAAGAAGGCGAAGAGGAAACAGAAGTTATTAATATGGTTACTTATGGTCTTGCTGACTACCGAGGTTACGATACGCTGGGTGAGACCACCGTTATTTTTACCGCCGGCGTGTCTGTCTTATTATTGTTGAGAAGACGGGGGAAGAGACCGGAGGCGAGGTAAACTTTGAACACGGGAAAAAGTGAGACGGAAGAGGGCAAAAAAAGGAGTGGTGATGTCATAGTGGAAACGGTATCGAGATTGATGGTCCCTTTCATCCAGTTATTTGCATTGTACGTGATAATGCATGGCTCGAGTGGACCAGGGGGAGGATTTCAGGGGGGCGTAATCTTCGGTGCTTCTTTTGTCCTGCTCGTTATCGCTTTTGGCATCGTTAATGCGGGGAACAGATTCCCGGAAGCTGTAAATACCGCTCTTTTCAGTACTGGGGTGTATATCTACGCCGGGGTAGGACTGTTGTGCATAATCTGCAGTTTAGGAGCTGCGCAGTATCTAAACTATGGTTTCCTTTCACTGCCAGTCCATTTTGAAGAGAGGAGAGCCTTGGGTATGGATTTTATAGAGATAGGAGTGGGAATAACCGTAATGGCGGTAATCGCAGAGATATTTTTTAACCTCGCGTGGAAAAAAGAGGAGGATGAGAAGGAAGGGGGAAAGGAATAAAATGTTGGAATGGTTAATCGAGGAAATATTTGCAAAATATAATTACTGGATTTCCATCACAATTATGCTCATCGGGTTCTATGCGATGATTGCAAAGGGCAATTTGATAAAGAAACTTATTGGGTTGAGTATATTCCAAACCGCTATATTCCTATTCTTCATTTCGCTGGCTGATATTGGACCAACTCTTAGGGGAACGGCGCCGATTGTAAGTGAAGCGATGATACATAAGGGCTATGTTTACGTGAATCCATTGCCTCACGTGCTTATCTTGACCGCAATCGTGGTCTCGGTTGCAACTCTTGCTGTTGCCCTCGCGCTCGTAATACGGATGTATGAGGAATACGGGACGATAGAAGAAGAGGAGATAATAGAGAAGGAGAGAGAGCTGGGAGTGTAATATCTCTACGCAATTGCAAATTGAAAAAAAACGGAATGCGTGACACCGGTGTCCCGCTGGCAAAAACAGAAAAATTTACATATTGTCGTTTTTTACTTCTTTTTAAGGCGTATTGAAAGCTTTTTTGAGGAAGGCGTGTTCCCAAACAGGGAAAAAAGGGGGTAAATAAAACGTGATACTGAGCGTAGTCGAGCAGTTTCCTGTCCTTGTAGTAGTAATATCCTTGCTCTCGGCATTTACCATCCTAATTGCTGGCTGGCTGAACAAGAAATCCTGCTGGTTCCTCTCCTTCTCCACCATTCTCGTTCAACTCGTCATGTCCGTTTTTATCCTGAACCATGTCCTCACTATTGGAACCATACATTACTGGCTTGGCGGGTGGGCACCTCCCTGGGGCATAGAATATGTCGTGGATGCGTTGAATGCTTACGTACTGGTCATACTTCTTTCCTTAGCTTTAATCTGTGTCACGTATTCAAAGAGGAGCATAGCGCACGAATTGCCGCATAAAATTGTCCCTTTTTACACCGTTTACCAACTCCTCGTCACCGGATTATGCGGTGTCGTTGTTACCGGTGACATATTTAACATGTATGTGTTTGTGGAGATATTTTCGCTTTCGGCGTATGCGTTAATCGCTTCGCGAGGAAAAATAGCGCTGAAAGCAAGCTTCACTTACCTCGTATTGGGTTCTATCGGTGCTTGTTTCTTCTTGCTGGGAATAGGGTTTTTATATTCAGTAACGGGCACGTTGAACATGCATGACCTCTCGGTTCTATTGCCGCCATTGTACGGGAACAAGGTAGTCCTGGCGGCTTTTGGCTTCTTCACAGTGGGATTAAGCATAAAGATGGCGCTCTTTCCACTTCATACGTGGTTACCAGATGCGCATTCGTTTGCGCCTTCGGAGATAAGCGCAATGCTCTCTGGTATCATAATTGAGGTCTCCACCTACGCGTTCATAAGGGTCTGTTTTTCTGTTTACACCGTGAATTTCATCAAACTATTGCCCATATTCGATTTTCTTTGCTGGATTGCGGCATTAGGTATAATCATAGGGTCTGTGCTCGCGATAGCGCAGTATAACCTGAAGAGGATGCTTGCCTATTCTTCAGTTTCGCAAATGGGCTACATCATGCTTGCGGTTGGGCTTTCCACATCCACGCACCATGCACTTTGGGGTGGGCTGACTCCTGCATTGATGCATATATTGAATCATGCATTGATGAAAGGGTGCTTGTTCTTAGTTGCCGGCGCTTTTATTTACAAGGCAGAATTGTGGAATATAACGGATTTCAAGGGTTTGGGGAGGAAAATGCCATATACGTGCGCGGCTTTTACATTAGCGGCGATTTCTATGATTGGCGTACCGCCGAGTGTGGGATTTGTATCGAAATTGTATATAATACTTGCCTCTTTAGAAGCGGGGAAGTTCATATTTGTGGCGGTTATGCTGCTCAGCACGCTGCTCAACCTCGTATATTTCTGGCGCGTGATAGAAATGATGTATATGAGGAGAGAAGAAAGGGAAAAAGAAAGCCATTCTCATCCTCCTGCGAATAAAAATGAAATACCGCTTAGTATGCTCATCCCGGTATTAACCCTCGCTTCGCTCTGCATTATCTTTGGTATACTCTGGCTCACTGAGATACCTATACCCATACTCGATCAAGTTAATGCACTGTTTGGATTAGGGAGGTATGCAGCACCATGATTGTGGAATCAATAAGACCATTGTTAGCAATTTTATGCCCCGCAATTGGCTCTATTCTAATAATTCTATTTAGCAAGCGCCCGAACATACGGGAGAGCTGGACGATGCTTGCAAGTATCGCGCAGTTTCTGATTATCTTCTCCATGATTTCGACCATTATAGAAGGGAACATCATCAAATGCACCTTCTTCACGGCATTTCCGGGAGTTGATTTTGGCTTCCGCATAGATGCTTTTGGGCTTATCTTTGCCATTACTTCTACATTCTTGTGGATTCTTGTATCCTCCTATTCCATCGGCTACATGAGGTCGCTGCACGAGCATGCACAAACACGTTATTATTTCTGTTTCGCATGGGCTATCTTCGGTGCGGTGGGCGTAGCATTATCAGGAAACCTGCTCACGATGTTCATATTTTATGAGATATTAACAGTATCAACGTATCCGTTGGTGGCGCATGACCAGACACCGGAAGCGCTATTCGCGGGGCGTAAATATTTAGCGTACCTGCTTTCTTCCGGCTGTTTCTTCTTAGCTGCGGTGGTGTTAACCTACCATTTTGCAGGGACGACGGATTTCATGAACGGAGGAATATCAACCCTTGCGGAGGCATCACGAGGAGCATTGATGGCACTATTCGCACTATTCCTCCTGGGGTTCATGAAAGCGGCGTGGATGCCTTTTCATTCATGGCTTCCTACCGCAATGGCGGCACCAACGCCGGTGAGTGCGCTCTTACATGCGGTTGCGGTGGTAAAGGCGGGCGTATTTGGAATTGTGCGCGTGGTGTGTTACATATACGGAGTGGACTTGATGCATGGACTGGGTCTTGGATTAGCACTGGCTTGTTTAGCTACTTTTACGATTATAGTCGCTAATTTGTTCGCCCTCGCGCAGGACAATCTTAAAAGAAGGCTTGCATACTCCACCATAAACCAGCTATCGCTGATCATCTTTGGTGTTGCGTTATTATCCCCCGCGGGAATAGAAGGGGCGATGATGCACATCCCTTTCCATGGGTTCATGAAGATAACGCTGTTCATGTGCGCGGGTGCAATAATGGTGGTTACGGGTAAGAAGAACATAAGCGAGATGGCGGGGATAGGGAAGAAAATGCCCGTGACGATGATAACATTCACTATCGGTGCGCTCGGAATGTGTGCACTGCCCCCGACTGCGGGATATGTAACGCATCATTTTTTTGTTCACGGCTGTGAAGAAGCAGGAGGAACAATGTCGTTTTTCCCTTATATCCTCTTGATAGCTGCGATACTCGACGTGATGTATTTTTTCCCCATCATATACACCGCGTTCTTTGAGAAGTCAGAAGAAGGGGGAGGAAGTAAAATAAAAGACGCACCACTCTTTATGCTCGTTCCCATAGCTATAACTGCAACTTGTTCTATCATATTCTTCTTTTACCCTGATTTGTTTCATATATCAGAACTTGTGGAAACCGCGGTTCAAAGTTTAGGAGGTGTGCATCCGTAAGAAATGATACTAATAGACGAACCGTTGATGTACGCTTTCGTGGCGTTCTGGATAGTATGGGTGGCAGTTCGTAGAAAAGAACCGGGAAGATGGCTCATCAAGTTCTGTGAAGGACCGCTGATGACATTTGCGAGATTTATTGATTTTCACGTAATGAGACTGGCAGGTTTTTTCGTCTGGCTCAGCAGGAATCCCGCAACTGCATTGAGAATAAAAGGGAAGGAGGTGAGGCTGAAAGTGGAGAAACCTGTCGTTCCTTCAAAAATAGTGGAGGAGCATGAGCGGAGTTTAGAAGAGGCAAGAAGGAGATATGCCAGAGAACTCCCTAGGTTATCCTTAGGTGCCTCTATACTCCTGATTCTACTCTTTTTCTTGATTTATTTGGTGTTGTATTTGTTGAGTGTGCATTAAATGCTTGCAACCGATTCTCGGAGGAATACGGATTCTTGAGCAGTGATTAAAACGATTTTTTTAAAAAAATAGAAAAGGGAGGATAGACAACAGACCCCTTTGCTTACATTTCTCTTGCAAATGCAACCCAAGTTTCGGTTGTTGAGACATCCCTGCTCTGGTGAAGGAAATCCTCAATCACTTTCGCGTCTTCCGCTTCGTAAATCCATATCGCATCATACCTGCCCAGCGTGTGATACACCTGTAGGAACTTTACGCCTTTCGGTGGCTCCTTAAGTATTTTGTCGCCGAATTTTCTCGCTTCTTCCACCATGCCCGGATTGACTTTCACGCACGTTATGAACAACATTTTTTTATCGCCTCCTTATCTTCCTTAGAAATTTTGGATATATTTATAACTTCCAAGTATTTGTTTAGCTCAGTAAAAATTTCAAGCACCAAGCATCAAATTACAAATAAATTTCAAGCACCAGATTCAAAATTAATGCCTATAATTCCGGAATTGGAAAGCGCCAGTGAGAGGATGGAGACTGAGGAAACGATAGTCCACAGAAACGGAAGAGAGCTGGAACTGGAGAAACTAAAGGTACTTCCTGTAAACGCCTTTGAGCGGGGTGAGCATGATCTTCTCTTCCACAGGGTCGATAAAGGCAAGTAAAGTCCTTTCTGTGAATAGAAAGAAGTCATCGCCACATTTCTTCTTTATCTCTTCTACGCCCTTACAGTCGAAATATATCCGCTTTCCTCTTTCGGTCCCCGCACACTGAACAGAAGCTATAAGCTCAACTATCTTTTCCTCCTTCGGCTCTTTCCCCTGTTCTTCATCAGCCATTTTATCCTCTTCCTTTATCACTTCTTTTTTATCCATGAAAAAACGTCCTTGCTAAGAAACTATTTACTTTTTTTAATACAGGTTTTCTTTAAACTGTTAAGCTCTAACTAAGTGCGAGGTGAGAAATTAAAATGGAATTATCAAAAGAGAAAAGGGTGAGGGATGTAATGACGCGAGGAGTCATTACGGTATCGTATGACACACCGGTAAGCGAAATTGCAAAACTTCTGGTAGAGGAGGACATATCGGGCATTGTGGTAACTGCGCCAGACGGAGAGGTGGTGGGTGTTATATCGGAGATTGACATCATTAAAGTTTTTGACCAGAATTGGGACAATTTAACGGCAGAGGATGTTATGTCCACCTTTGTGAGGAAAATAGACCCGGAAACGACACTAAAGAAAGCGGCAGATATTATGCGCGATTTGAACATCCACCGGTTATTGATTCTTTCTCTAAGCCCCGCTCCTGGCATTCCCATAGGGATATTAACTGCAAGTGATATACTGAGAGCGAGTATCAAGTAACTGTCATTGGGATTTGTACTTCCACTTTTAAAAGTAGAATTCCCTCACATACTCCGGCTTCCTTGTCAATAGGTCGCGAATACTTACAATACCCACGAGGACTCCATTTTCTACCACAGGCAGTCTTTTTATCCGCTTCCTTGCTGCGAGTTTGCACGCTTCATCTACCGATGCTTCTGGTTCGATGGTGACCAGAGGGAAAGCCATTATCTCTTTTGCCTTTACCTCACTTGCCCTCCTATCCTTCAACAGGACTTTCAATGCGATGTCGCGCTCAGTAATAATTCCCGCAGGTTTACCTTCCGCGGTTATCACTACACTCCCTATCCCCAACTCATCCATGTCCGCTGCTATTTTAGTTACCAATGTTTCTTTATCTTCAGCGATGATGGGTCTGCTCATTATCTCCCTAACTTTCATCTTTCTTCTTTCACCTCTTTTCTTTTTTCTTATTTTTTACCGCCGAGATCACGGAGAGCGCCGAGAGGAGGGAAATGATTGTTCTTACTCTCTGTGTTCTCTGCGGGCTCCGCGGTAAACATGTTCCCTTTTCTTATATCATCTTATATCGAATAAAATATCGAAATATTTATAAGATATAAGTTACGTATGTAGGGACAGGTGAAGGGGAATGGGAAGTAAATTCATTGCCGCGCTGAAATGTTTTATTAAATGCCCATCGGAAACAATGAGGCTCATGTTGAGTTTAAACCCTCCTTATGACTCACAAGCGGTGGAAACGGTAAAGACGCATTGTCCCGGAATAGAAGTGGAGAGTGTAGGTTTTTATGCCGGGCTTTTCCTTGCGCTCGTCTTCCTTGCATTCTGTGTACTGGCATATATATTGTCGCTGCTTTATGGTATGGGAGGTATATAAGCACTAAAAATAGAATTCCCGTGCACACTCCGGCTTCCTTGTCAACAGCTCTCGAGTAGTGGCAATGCCCACGAGCACTCCATTTTCAACTACTGGTAGTCTCTTTATGCGTGTCTTCGCTACAAGCTTGCACATTTCGTCTATTGATGCTTCGGGCTTGATAGTTACCAGAGGAAACGCCATTATTTCTTTTGCTTTTACCTCACTTGCCCGCCTATTCTTTGATAGCACTTTCAATGCGATGTCGCGTTCAGTAATAATCCCCACGGGTCTTCCTTCCGAGGTTATCACTACACACTCTGCTCCCAGGTCCATATCAGCCGCTATTTTAGTGACTGTCGTGTCTTCATCTTCAGTGACGATTGAACGGGTCATTATCTCTCTAACGGCAACCGTCCCTTTTTCTCCTCTTTTCTTCATTCTAAATAGAAAATAGGTGACTGCCGAACGGACTGCCTGTTTGCATCTACTCACTAAAGACCGCGCTTCAGGATGGTTGTAAAATCTTTTCACACATCCCGGCTTCTTTGTCAGAATGTTTCCAATACTCACAACACCAATGAGCACATCGTTTTCAACCACAGGCAACCTTTTTATGCCCTTCTCTGCTACGAGTTCACATGCTTCTTTAACTGACGTTTGGGGCTCGATAGTAATCAAGGGGGAGGACATTATTTCTTTTGCTTTAACTTCGCTTGCCCTCCTATTCCTTAATAGAACTCGTGAGACGATGTCCCGGTCAGTAATGATGCCTGCGGGTTTTCCTTCCGAGGTTATCACTACACATCCTACCCCTCGCTCTGCCATGTCCTTCGCTATCTTAGTAACCAAAACCTCTTCATCTTCTGCGATGACTGGGCGTGTCATTATATCTTTGGCTTTCATCAAATCAATTCGCTTATGTGGGTATTCCGGACCCTCCAGAGGTTTAACTCCCTCTCTCACCCACAGTGTGAATTCCTGAAAAATAGTCGTTCTCCTTCGCCCAAGTTCCGAAAAGTCCTCATCCGCAGACAGCTCAAAATCAAGTTTATATCTGGCAGGACCTGGTGGTATGAAATCCAGTATTGCCACCTCGCCTCTGTGAGTTGCAGTGTATTTGCCCAAAAACCGCCGACCTGCATAAGCAGTCTTGAACAGTGAAGCGAACTCCATAAATGACCTCTTCTCAGTGAACAAAAGATTTCCCCTGTGATCGGCAATTGACAACCTGTAATTATTGAATTGAAGCCCGGTAGAGGGTTCATAGTCGTACCACTTAACCGTTTCACTAAACCTGAAAACGAGCCCTATTCGGCACCATTTCTGAAAGGTTGTTATTTTAAAAGAGCCGGATATTCTTATCTTCCCGTTCTTCTTATCGTCTTCAAACCTAACTACTTCCCTTTCTAAAGATGTCCTTCTCCGCCAGTTCATCGTTCTTCCTATCTTCTATACGGTTAGTAATAACTTCTTTCTATTTTACGGGCTGGCACAGTATAATCCTCGTATGCCTTCACCAGATGCTTCGCTAATACTACTATTGCGCAATAAAAAAGCACTAACATGACATATCTTATATCATTAAAGACCATATCCAGCGACTGCGGCACCGTTACCACCCCCATAATTCTGCATATCTGTTCATACCATCTCAGCCCATAGTAAAAAACGGCATAAATGTTTACGGCGCATAAACCAAGTGCTACATGCTGGATGACCCGGGTTAAATCGGGCTTGTGCCGCACTTTCACGCTCAAAGCACAGAGGTATCCAAAGATAGACCATCCCCATACGATAAGCGAAATACCCGAAAGCGTACTCTCCCAGAAGTTAACCTCCTGATTAGAGCGTATAGCTACTCGCCATAAAATCGCCGCTACTATCACCACCACCAATGTTCGTTCATGCGTCATCACGAAGAATACGGCTTCTTTTATATTCTTCGCACGTTTCTTCGGGCTTTCTTTTATTAGCAGCCTGTACTTCTCGCGCATCCCTCGTAGATACCGCGCTGCGGCGATTGCTACGCAGTAATACATCATGAAGATGACATATCTCAAGTCCTGGTAGATGTAATCGTGCGACACAGAAATTTCTACACGCAGTAATCCCGACCACCTCATTCCATAGTAAATCGCAACATAGATGTTTATAACGAGTAGGCTGATGGCAATACTGCGATAAATCCTGTTCGATACCGACCAGTCCGTCGGTTTTCGACTCATGGAGTACATATACCCGAAAAGGAGCCAGCCAATTATGCTAAGACTTACACCAGAACACGCACTTTCCCAGAAGGTGACTGTTTCATCAGAGCTTGCGACCGCTCGCCATAAGAGCGCTATACCCACTATTACTATTAATACTCTTTCGTCGGTTATTGCTCTGAATAAAAATTCTCTCTTGGTCATCTTTAAAATAGCCAAATCCCAAAACGTGCAGAGAAGCGAAAAGTGATGTGCTCAATATTGCAAGATATCGTGGGTTACTCCTTATACTCCTTCTCCCCTTTTTTAATCAAATACTCACACTCTTCAGATGCCCTTTCCAGATATTTGGATAACACGATTGATGTGCAAAAAAATATCGCCAGCACGAAATATCTTATATCGCGGAACACAAAATCCAGTGGCACCAAAGCTTCTTCCGAGGCTGCCATGTATATTATCCTATACCATCTCATTCCGTAATAAACGAGGACATAGAAATTTACCGCGAATAAAGCAAAGGCAATTCCCTGATAAATCTTTGCAACGCTTGGTCTGGTGGTTCTCACTGCTAATGAACTTATGTAGCCGAAGAGAATCCAGCCTAAGATGAAAAGACCCATACCAGAGACCATGCTCTCCCAGGGAAGTATCTGTTTGTCGAAACTTATGACTGCACGCCATAAAAATACTAGACCTATTATCACTATTACTGTCCGTTCATCTGTTATTATCCTGAACATTGATTCTGCTGTGCTCGCTTTTCGCATCTCCGGCATTTCTTCGGTTACCAGCATATAATTATCGTGCATCTTCTTTAGATATCCTGTTGCCCATATCAATCCACAGTAAGCAAGCACCAGCGCTGCGAATCTCAGATCTCTGAGAAGATAATCCGGAGGCGAAAGAACTTCAGGTTTTGTCATTAGTTCATACCATCTCGTCGCATAGTAAATAAGAACGTAAACATTTAAGGCGCTTACGCTAACGGCAAGTCCCTGCGCTACCTTATTCGAGATTATCCACCCCGTCTCTCTCTTAGACAGGAAATAAAGGGAACTGAAGATAAACCAGCCCAGTATAATAAGAAGCACACCTGAGCCGATACTTTCCCAAACCAGTATTTTTTTGTCCAGGCTTATGAGCACTCGCCCTAAAATTGTGGCAACCGCTATCACGGCTAAAATTCGCCAATCTACTACCCCCTTCCCGGAAGATTCTTTTATTCCCATCTTTATCAGGAACTCCTTCTTTTACTTTACATATCTTGAATCTATATAAATATCTTTCGATTTTTATTTCGATGGAATATTCATTTTTAAACATAAAAAGATAAAGAATTATCATTAATCGGGAGAATACAGGGGGATAAGGGGGAGATGCTAAAAGAATTGAATTATAAATTTCTTATACTGCTTTCCACGGTATTGGCATGCACCATTTTAGCTTTTTTTGTCGGCTTTATCAAGAACGAAACGATCGTCTATACACATTTTTTCTATGTCCCTATCCTTTTAGCCGGGGTGTGGTATCGTAAGAAAGCCGTTTATATCGCTCTTTTTCTCTGCCTCGTCTATATTCTTGTAACGCTTTTCTCTCCTCAGGGCGAGCTTTATGTATATGTCTTTGAACGGAGTGCTATTTTTGTCGCGGTGGCGTATGTTATCGGGCTCGTGAGCGAGAAGCGAGCTAAAGGAGAGGAGAAGCTAAAGGAAACAAAAGAATATCTGGATAATATTATTACGAGTTCTGCGGATGCGATTGTTGTTGTGGATATGGAGGGAATAGTGCGTTCTTGGAACAAAGCAGCGGAAGACTACATGGGTTATTCGGCAGAGGAGGTAATAGGAACCAGCAACAGGAAATTCTTTGCTGACCCGGGAGAAGCAGAGAAAATAATGAGGATAGTGCAGAGGGAGGGGGAACTCAAGAATTATAGAACAACCTTGTTAAACAAGGATAAAAACCCGGTGCACGTTAGCATGTCAGCGGCATTGTTAAAGGATAAATACGGCGTGCCGGTAGGCACTGTTCGTGTGAGCAGAGATATAACAAAAGAAGTGGAGTTGGAAGAGAAAATAAAAGAGGAGCGAGACAACCTGAATCAGATACTTGAGAGCATGGATGATGGTGTGTATATTGTATCAAAAGATTATAAAGTAGAGTTTATGAATAAGGTTTTGATTGATGCATTAGGCTACCATGTCGGCGATATCTGCTATAAAGCGTTTCATAATAGGGATGAGCCTTGCCCGCTGTGCAAAAATACAGAGGTAATGAAAGGAAAGACGGTGAGGTGGGAGTGGTACTCTCGCAGGAATGACAGGACCTATGACCTATTTGAGGCGCCTCTGAGGAATATTGATGGCACAATATCAAAATTAACGATATTTAGAGATATAAGTGATCGAAAGCGAATGGAGGATGATTTAAGGGATGCCGAGGAGCGGTACCGGATAATCTTCGAGCATGCACTCACTGCTTTATGTGTTATTGAACATGGCGAAGTAGTATCATTGGCAAACAAAGAATTTGAAACTCTAAGCGGCTATTCAAGGGAAGAAATAAAGGGTAAGAAGTGGATTGATTTCATCGCGGCCCGAGACAGGGATAGGGTCCAGAATTATTGCGCTGAAAGAAGAAAAGGAGAAGCGCCGGCATGCTGTGAATTCAAGTTTGTTAGTAGCAATGGAGAAATAAAGCATGTGAATGCCTGGATAGAGCCAATCCCTGGAGCTGATAGTTGCATCGCGAGCTTGCTTGATATTACAGAGCTGAAAAGGAAGGAAGATGAGCTGCGGGAGACCTGCGAAAAACTTGCAGAGCTGGACAAGATGAAGCGGGATTTCCTTAACGTAGCGTATCATGAGATGCGGTCCCCTCTTGCTCCTATTGTGGGGTATGCAAGTATGTTGGAGCGCTGTGAGCTCCCGGATAAGGGGAAGAGGTATCTACATAATATAGAGCACTCAGCAAGAGAACTTGAGAAGCTAATTAATCGTATGTTAGAGCTTGCACGCATAGATGGTAAGAAGATAGAGCTGAGTTTGGAAAGGGTGTACATTTCAAAAGTCGTGGCGGAAGTGGCTAAGGACCTTGAACCTGAGGCAAAGGAGAAGAAACAAGTTATTTCTATGGCAGTCCAGGAGGTAGAGATTCAAGCGGATAGGCAGAAGATAGTTGCTATTTTCTCCAATTTGATTTCCAATGCAATCAAATATACACCAGAAGGAGGTAAAATAGACATCATGGTTGAGGATAGGGGAGAGGATATACGTGCTTGTGTTGCAGATACAGGGATTGGCATTCCAAAGGAACATCTACCAAAGATTTTTGAGCGCTTTTATATGGTTGATACCTCCTTAACAAGAAAGTCAGGAAGTCTTGGGCTGGGATTATCCATAGTCAAAGAATATGTAAAGTTGCATGGTGGAATAGTGTGGGCTACAAGCGAACCAGAGAAAGGTTCGAAATTTTTCTTTATAATGCCAAAAAGGCAAAAATAAACCTTTCTTTAAACCTTTTAAGAAAAGGATTATCAAAAAAGCTTCGCTAAAAGAAAGCTTTACCAAAGAAATATTATACATTATAAGCAATAAAAAGGGAGTGTAATATGGGGGAAAAGAAGAGGATATTGATTGTGGAAGATGCGTCATACATGCGCGATATGCTGGTTGAGATGCTGGAACAGGAAGAGGGAAGCTATGAAGTAGTGGGCTTCGCGGTTAATGGAAAGGAAGCAGTGGAGAAATATAAAGAATTGAAGCCCGACATCGTCACCATGGATCTGGTGATGGAGGTGATGGATGGGATTCAAGCGATAAGGGAGATAAAGAAATATGACCCAAACGCTTTGATTATTGCAATCAGCGCATTGGGCACGCCAGAGCAGAAGAAAGCAGCGTTAGATGCAGGGGCTGAGGAATACCTGTGGAAACCTTTCACCATAAAAAATTTATTTGACGCACTCGAAAAACTGCTGAGGAAGAGAGAGGAATGAGCGAGGAAGTGCTATTTGAAGAAGTTTTGCGCTCTCTCAGAAGAAGCCGGGTGAGAACTGAAATCGTAATGTATCTATATAAAATCTATCCCCAGGCTTCGTATCCTGCGGAGATTTCCAGGAACACCGGGATAGACCCCACAAATGTGCTTGGAGGGTTGAGAGGGATGGGCACTAGGTTCGATGCGGCAAATTCTCTGCTCACGCAGGGAGTTGTGGAGAAGGTAGAGCGAGAAAAAGCGACATACTACCGGCTTTCGAAGCGTGGTAAATCGTTGATAGAGAGCATACAGAAGACTTAGAGGCTAACAATAAAATGTGGAAAAATCCTTTTTAAAGGAAGTTTTAACAAAAAACATTTCACTGTTTTTGCATTACGTTTTTTATGACATCATCGAAAAAAATAGAAAAGCTTTTATGTACCTACATACATATTAGTATATGTAGGCACATGCGTATGTGCTGGCAAGGGGAGAAAAAAAAGGGATAAAAAATAGGAGGGAAAAGAAGAAAATGAAAATAGGGATAGATAGAATTTTAGAGTCGTGGAGCTGTTTTAGCAGGAACCCGGGGCTTGCAACTCGGGTAATGTTTGATGAGGCAGGAGCGACGGTGATGCATTCTAATCCGGTGCGTCACATGCTGGAATTAGAGAGGAGTGGTTACCTGGAGGATACCCGAACGTTAGCGATATGGACTGCGATGCTGTATTCGATAGCTTTTGGCGCATCGTATGCGTTCATATCCATGACGTATGGTGTGCTGTGGTTTTAGGTCGGATAGAGAACAAAAAGAAAGGAGGGATTTAAAAAATGTTTGATAGAAGTAAAAAAGCGGGGGTTGAAGATGTAATCCGGTCTCTTAAAAGGAGCCGAGTAAGAAGTGAGATCCTGATGTATCTGTATAAAAATTATCCCGAGGCTTCGTATCCAGCGGATATTTCAAGGAACACCGGGATAGACCCCAAAATTGTTCTTGGGGGACTGAAAGGGATGGGCAGGTTCGATGCGGCAAATTCTTTGCTCAAACAGGGTGTTGTGGAAGAGATAGAGCGTGAAGATGAGACATACTACCGGCTTTCAGAACGCGGCAGATCAGTGATAGAGAGCATGCAAAGGGTTTAGATTACCTGGAGCATGTATATCAGGAGGAAATAAAAATGGAACAGGAGAAGTATTTATTTAGCATTTTTTATGTATGCGTTGCGATGAGCATTCTTGCTGGTGTGCTCGTTCATGTATTCATACCATCCCATGCAGCCTTTATATGGCAGGAAATTCCAGGATTCAGTGCAATATATGGATTTGTTGGCTGTATTCTGATCATCGTTCTGTCAAAAGCAGTGGGGCATCAGTGGCTTCAGAAGGAGGAGGGTTATTATGAGAAACACTGAAAAATGCAAAATGGAAAATGCAAAATTACAGGAGGTGAGGGGCAATGATTGAATGGATACATCCGGGACTCATATTTATCTTTGGTACTCTTTTGATACCAGTCCTAAGAGGGAAATGGAAAAAGGCATATCTGCTTCTGCTGCCGATAGCGGCGCTTATAGACCTTATTTTGATGTCAAAAGGAGTATTCGGTGCTATTCCGCTTTCAGTATGGCATATCCGCTTCTCGGAATATGTGCTTACTTTTGGCAGAGTTGACGAGTTGAGTCTGGTCTTCGGGTACATATTTGTGATTGCCGCTTTTTGCATGACTCTTTATGCACTGCATGTAAAAGAGGATGGACACCATATCGCTGCTTTCCTGTATGTTGGTAGCACACTTGGCGTGGTCTTTGCAGGTGACCTCTTCAGTTTATACCTTTTTGTTGAGATAATGGCATGGGCTTCGCTATTCCTGATATGGTACCGGAAGACGCGGGCATCGTCAGAAGCGGGGTTCCGATATATCATGGTGCATATCTTCGGAGGCGTATGTATGCTGGCGGGGATCATTTTGTACGTGCAGAATACGGGTTCAATAGCGTTTAACGCGTTCGATTGGGGCTTCGGCTGGTCGCATCTGGCTTCTTACTTCATGCTGACCGGTTTTCTTGTGAATGCCGCGGCATTCCCGCTACATGCCTGGCTGGCAGATGCATATCCCGAAGCCACGGTCGCCGGAACGGTATTCCTGTCCGCATTCACGACAAAGAGTGCGATATATATGCTGCTGAGAGGTTTCCCGGGTGTTGAGATCCTAATATGGCTGGGAGCGATAACGGCGGTATACGGAATCATCTTCGCACTGCTGGCGAACGACACGAGAAGACTGCTTGCGTATGCACTCATCAGTCAAGGTGGCTACATGATGGCAGGTGTGGGAATGGTATCAGGAACGCTACTGGCGGCAGACGGTGCAATCGCTCATGCGGTATGCTGTATTCTCTATATGGGACTGCTGTTCATGGCTGCGGGAGCGGTGCTGGAAATGACGGGGAGAAGCAAGTTAACCGAATTGGGGGGTCTGTATAAACGAATGCCTGCTACTTTCTGGCTTTACATGGTCGGTGCTTTCTCCATCGCAGGTATGCCTTTGTTCAGCGGATTTATAAGCAAGACGATGATTATAGAATCGGCAGCCACGATGCATCTGCCAGTTGTATGGCTGATGCTCGAAGGTGCTTCAATAGGTGCCTTCCTCATTGCAGGTCTAAAACTGCCATACCTGACCTGGTTTGGGAAGAAGGAGCCAGTTGTAGAAGCGAGGGAGCCACCATGGAACATGCTCGCGGCAATGGGCATTACGGCTTTTCTGTGTGTATTTATCGGTGTGTACCCGCAAGCCCTTTACGGGATTCTTCCCTACTCTGTGGAGTATGCTCCTTATGCAGTGGGTCACGTAGTGGCAATGAGCCAGCTCCTCCTGTTTACGTTTTTAGGATTCTGGTTACTAAGGGGAATGCTTCATGCTACACCGACGATTACGCTTGATACTGACTGGTTCTATCGAATAGCGGGGAAGAAGTTTATCTGGTTCTGCGAGAAGCCACTGTTGGATTTTGCGGATTCCATTGATAAAGTCCTGAAGGACATTGCGAATTCCTTCGTCTGGTTCAGCCGAAATCCAACGGCAGCGTCAAGAATAATGGTGCTCACGATAGGTGCAGTGATAGCGAGACCTTTCAATCCTACGTATATGCGCTATGAGCGGGACCTGGAAGAACTCAGGAGAATGTATCCAAACGAGTCGGTGCACCGCGTAGCGATAGGAACAGGGGTGCTGCTGGTGCTCATGTTTTTCACACTCTATCTGATTATTTATCTGACGCATGGGGTGCTGTGGGTGTGATTAGAGCAAATAGGCAGGTACGGAATAGCCATTAAGGAATATGATTGGGGGGGCACCTCCAATCTTCAACTTTTTTCACTCTTTTTAAAATAGATATTTTCTTACGTGCAGCGGCTCTCTTGTCACTATATTTCTAAGACTTACAATGCCCACGAGTTCGCCGTCATCACTCACGAGCAATCTTCTTATACCCTTCTCCAGCAGGAGCTTGCATGCACTCCTAAGGGACACATCTGATTCAATAGTCACCAAAGGGGAGGACATTATCTCTTTCACTTTTACCTTACTCGGGTTTCGATTCTTCATCATAACTTTTATCACTATGTCACGGTCAGTAACTATCCCTATGGGCTTATCTTCTTTTGTTATGACCACACTGCCTATGCCCGACATTTTCATGCACTTCGATATTTCGGCGACTGATGCCTCTTCATCTTCCGTGATAGCCGGATAGGTCATTACATCCCCAACTTCTAATCCGAATTCCCTCGCCATTTTCTTCTTTCACTTCCTTTTTCTTTATAGCCCTTCATATTTTTTCGATTTTTCAGTCGTACTCGAGGACATCAGGGTATATATCTTCTAACCTGCACTGGCTCTTCTGTCAATATATTTCTAATACTTACAATACCCACAAGCGTATCACCGTCAGCAACTGGTAGCCTTCGTATACCCTTCCTCGCCAGGAGCCCGCTTGCTTCCTCCACCGATGCGTCTGATCCAACGGTGATCAAAGGAGCAGACATGATTTCCTTCGCTTTCACCTCGTCTGGGCTTCTATCCTTCATTATAACCTTTGCCGCTATATCATGATCAACAATTATCCCTATGGGTTTATCTTCCTTTGTTATCACTACACTTCCTATTCGCGACTGTTCCATGTGCTTCAATATTATACTGACCGAAGCATCTTCATCTTCAGTGATGACGGGAAAGCTCATTATCTCATTAACCTTCATCTTTCTCTTTCTCCTTTTTTTCTTCTATCCCAACGGATAGAATTTGCTTACACACGTTGGGTTTCTCGTCAATATGTTTCTCACGCTTATAATGCCTACGAGCTTATCATCTTCAATCACCGGTACTCTCCTAATGCCCTTCTCTGCTAAGAGTTCACATGCTTTCTCAATAGATGTATCAGGCTCGATAGTGATCAAAGGAGAGGACATTATCTCTTTTGCCTTGATTTCACTCGGTCTTCTATTCTTCATGATAACTTTTGTCGCTATGTCCCGGTCAGTAATTATCCCTACGGGTTTATCTTCCTTTGTTATAACCACGCTGCCTATTCCCGACACTTCCATGTCCGTGGAGATCTTAGTGACGGGCGTCTCTTCATCTTCGGTAACGACTTGCGGTGTCATTACATCCCTAACTTCTAAAGCCTCTATTGCCATCTTCTTTTTTTCACCCTTTTCCCTATATAAAAAATAAAAAATGGTTATGTTTTATATACCATATAAAAATTAATGATGCTATCAATGGAAGTATGATGGAGGAATAGAGATGGATAGAAAAGTACTGAAAGGGCTGCTGATAGTGATTGCATGTGTAGTATTAGTAGTATCAGCGGTATTCGTATTTGTGATACATTCCTATTCAGAGCTTTTTACAGGCGTTTTATACGGGGCGATAGGAGTAGTTTTTTTCGTGGTTATGGCTAAGGTATTGTCCCTAATACAAAGAGAGGGGAAGCAAGATGATTGATATAAGTAGCATACCAAATATACCGCCGGTTCTTATTTACTTTGCAGGGGCTGCGTTAATACCTCTGTTCGGAAAGGGCAGGGTGAGGAAGATTTATCTCATTATTTTAGCTGCTCTTGGGTTGATCGGTGTGGCAGCGCTGAGATCTCCTGCACCAGGGGAATGGGAATTTTCTGTCTCAGGATTTGAGCTGATATTCCTGTATGTTGACCCGTTGAGCCTTATAATGGGCTATATATTTGCCATAATCGGCGCTGCCGCGATATTATATTCGTTAGACGTGGTAAAAGAGAATGGCGAATTTGTATGTGGATTGCTTTATTTAGGAAGTGCGCTGGGTGCGGTATTTGCCGGAGATCTCTTTACTTTATACATCTTCTGGGAGATAATGGCGTTTTCTTCGCTCGGTTTGATATGGTACAGCCGGACAGAACGCGCGACGAACGCGGGGATGCGATATATCTTGTTTCACCTGTTTGGCGGCTGTTCTCTTCTCGCCGGGATAATAATAAATTACATGAGCACAGGCTCTATCTCGATGGTTTCCGCGGAATCGGGCATTGGGCACTTCTTTGTGGAACCGGGCATAGGATACTTCCTTCTGCTTATAGGGATAGGAGTGAACACGGCATTTATAACACTGCATACGTGGCTGCCGGATTCATATCCGAAGGCGACGATAGCAGGTGCCGTATTCATGTGCGTATTCACGACAAAGACGGGTGTATATGCACTTGCAAGGACTTTTCCGGGTGCCGAACTTTCGCTGTTCGGTAGCGAAATCCCCTTTGTCGCGTACATGGGCGGTGTGATGTGTCTCTATGGTGTTATATTTGCACTGCTGCAGAATGATGTGCGAAAACTCCTGTCTTATCATATCATATCCCAGGTGGGTTACATGGTGGCAGGAGTAGGAATAGGCACGTATATAGGGATAAACGGAGGAATCGCGCACGTTTTCAATCATATCCTGTATAAGGCACTGCTGTTTATGTGTATGGGTTCGGTGATATATGCGACAGGAAGGAACAACCTCACAGAACTTGGTGGGCTGGCGAAGAAGATGCCAGTGACCACGATAACATGCGTGATAGCTGCTCTCTCTATTTCGGGTGTTGTCGGGTTTAATGGGTACGTGAGTAAAGGAATGGTAATTCACGCAGCGGAACTTTCACACATGCATATTCTTGCTCTCGCTTTGATGCTCGGCTCGGTAGGCACATTCCTGTCTTTCTTAAAGCTTACTTATTTCACCTTTTTCAGGAGAAACGATGAAATAGAAGCGAAGGAAGCACCGTTATTTATGCTATTTCCGATG
This sequence comes from Methanosarcinales archaeon, assembly GCA_025464645.1. GTDB lineage: Archaea > Halobacteriota > Syntropharchaeia > Alkanophagales > Methanospirareceae > QMVO01. The sequence continues at coordinate 4,643 of JAODGF010000092.1, read as the reverse complement.
AGCGTTACGGCATTCCTTTGCGTTGCCTTTGGAGTATATCCGAAAATACTGTATGAAATTCTCCCTTATAGAACGGTGGCATTACAGTATCATGCTTTCGCAGTTGGGCATACACTCGGCACACTGGAATTATTGGCGATGACCGCATTTATGTTCTTCTCGCTTAGAATTTTAATTACGCCACATGATAAAATAACGTATGATATAGATTATCTGTATAGAAAGGCAGGCAGAGGATTTATATGGTTCTGCGAGCATCCATTATTGCGTTTTGCGGTTGGCGTGGAGAGAAGAGTATTGAGAATTGCGGATTCTTTCATCATGTTCGGCAAGAATCCATTGAGAGGAGCAAGAGTGATGATAGATACGGTGGGAGTATCGCTGTTGAAACCATTTATTTTCGTTTTCAACTTGGTAATACACCCGGTTTACAAGTATTATGAACGGGATCTGGAGGAAGTGAAGATGCGACCAGTGGAGGAAATGGAAAAAATGAGCATAGGGACGGGGTTGTTGCTGATTTTTCTCTTTTTCGCTTTGTATTTGATTGCTATGCGGCTGGCTGGCTTAGTATGAGGAGGACTTAAAATGGATGAAAAAGAGTCATCGAATTTTGCGATTGCGGTGAAGAAGGTGGTGTTGAGAATGGCGGATTCTCTTGTCAGTTTCGGCAAGAATCCACTGAGAACAACAAGAATGATAGCTGACATGATAGGCGTAGCGCTGTTAAAACCTTTTGTTTTTGTTTACAATCAGGTAATACAACCCGTATATAAGTATTATGAGCGGGATTTGGAAGAAGTGAAGATGCGTCCAGTGGAAGAACCCGTGGAGAGTATAAGTATAGGAGTCGGATTGCTACTGGTGCTTCTCTTTTTTGCTTTATATTTGATTGCTATGTTTGTACACGGGTGGCTCAGTCCCTGAGTTTCTTTTTCTAAAGAATGGTCTGTTTTATTACGACTAACGATGCTTCCAACACCGAAGCTAATCCTCGACTTGCATGTGCACACAAATTACTCACATGATGGAGAGGATTCAGTGGAAAAAATAATGGAAAGTGCAATAGCGAAAAAGCTGGATGGTATCGCAATATGCGACCACGATACAATGGAAGGTTTTTTTGCTGCGCGAAAATACGTAGCTGGTAATGATTTGAATTTAATAATCATCCCCGGGATAGAAGTAACGACTTCTAAAGGTCATTTAATCGTGCTCGGTGTGGAAGAAGAGATAAAGGAGGGATTGTCACCAGCGGAGACGATAAGAATAGCGAGAGAGAAAGAGAAGGAAAAGAATAGCACCGTTGTAATTATTGCACCTCATCCCTTCCATCCTTTCCGCCACAGCATCGGTAACCTTTGCATGCATTCTGAATTGGAGATAGATGCAATAGAAATCTTTAATTCCCGGTATTTCCTCGGCACTGCGAACGAAAAGGCAAGGAGGAAGGCAGCTCGTAGAAATATCACCGCGGTTGTAGGGAGTGATGCGCATACCGCGGAATGCGTGGGTCTTGCAACTGTTGAAGTAGAGGTCGAGACAGAAGCAGAGCAAAAAACAAAAGAAAAGATACAGGTAGAAGCGATTTTGAGAGGGCTAAAAGAGGGGAAGGTAGGGATAAAGAGTTGTAAGAGAACACCTTTTTGGGCTTATTTCAAGCAATTATTGTAACCACAAGATTACACAGATTTACACAAGAAAAAATCTTGATATTTGGATTTTATTCAACTCTTCAGGCGTATTTATATTTATAAACGTCTTTAAACTTGGGTCTATCTCCTTTATTTCCTTTACAGATACGAAATAAATGTTTTTAAGACGCGATAAAACGTCAAAAATCCTCCTCTCGCCTTTTCCTGTCGCCTCTTTTATCGCTGCCAGCATCGGCTTCTTTCGATAGACCGCGTGCAATGGCTCTACCAGCCCGTTTCCCCATCTCGGCACTACGGCATCGTATCCCGTAGATGCTATCTCAAATAGAAATTTTGCAACATCGCGGCTTACAAAAGGCATGTCACAGCCAATGACGAGCGAAAGCGAAAAAGAAGCACTTTCTAAACCCGATAGAAGACCTGCAAGCGGACCAGCGTCCTTTAGAGAGTCAAAGACCAAAATGATCTTCTGAGGTATTTTATGCTCGATTTGTTCTCCCTGCTTCTCATCTCGTGCAGCTACTATTATTTCGTCTGCTATACTTGATGCTCTATCAATAGTATGCTGTATGAGCGGTTTGTTATTTAAGATGATGAAGCATTTATTGTGGGGCTCTGTCCCATCACGGGCTCTGCCCGTGCCCCCGCAAGCCCCGGAAGGGCTTACCCGCAAGCCCTGTAAGGGCTTAGATTGAAATCTTTGGCTTTTTCCGCCTGCCAGGATGAGCACGGTCTTTTTACCTTGCAACACTTTTTCATAAAAAGAATGCCTGTTCTAAAAGAAAAATATGGAAATAGTAATCTTCTGGTTATATATATGAAAATGATAGATTATTATGCTATGAATGATAGGGAATAAAAAATAAGGAGGAGGTGCTGAAATATGGAAGCAAGAGATATAATCTTTTCGGTTGTGATGGTCTTCTCTGCTTTTGTGCTGGTGTATAAGTTAGTATATGACTATCGTGCCAGGGACCCGGTGATCGTAATGTCCGCAGTGATATTGATAGGAATGCTTGCTATTTTGTTTTTAAGTGTGGGTGAACGATTAAGGAAAATGGAAGAGGCGATAAATGAGAAGGAGCGGTCTTTACGCGTGAGCATGCAATCGGTGGAAGAGGAAGTGCGTGAGAAAGTGGATAGCGCAACGCGAAGATTAAACGAAGTAAGAGAGGAGATAGTGAAGAGAGGGTATAGGTAAAAAATCCCAATGACAAATACTACCAAATCCCAATGACAAATCCTAAGAAAAATGGAACAAAGCAAAAAGACGACCCAAAAATTGGCAGTATTGGAACTTTTGGGTTGTTTGGAGTTTCGATAAGACGATGTGGCGAGAGGTAGTAGAGAAGTTTGAAGGGTTTCCATCGCAAAGGAGGGTTATAGAGCTATTGTTGGAAAGGGGGTTTCAGGTGAGTTCCGAAGGAAAAGTGGTTTCGGGCGGGATTGAGATACCACATACGCAGATAGCAAACGAGATAGGCGTGGATCGGCGAGTAGTGGATATGACGGTGAAAAGGATCCTAAAGGAGCCTGAGTTGAAGAGAATATTTGGAAATATACGTTCTCTTGCATTTCTTTCTGATGTCGCTCCTTTGTTAGGGCTAAGTGTGGTTATAATACATCCTACGGATGCTAAAAAAAGAGGAATCCTTGGCGAAGTTGCTACGTTGATAGCAAGGCGAGGGATTAGCATAAGACAAGCAGTTAGCGATGATCCTTATCTCGTGGATGACCCAAAACTCACCATTATCACCGATAAGAAGATACCAGGGGAGTTAATAGAGGAGATAGGGCGGATAAGGAATGTAAAAGGGGTACAAATTCACCCGCCAACTGCTATGAAACAAAAAAGGTAAAAATAAGCGACAGATATGGGATTCTCAATTGTTTCTGACGAGGACATTCTGGAAGGGAAAACCACGGATATATACTTCCTCAGGACAGAGGAGGTGCTGAGGGAGAAAGGAGTGAATCCAGATGTAGTGGCAGAGGTTACTACCACGAGTGGAGGATGGGCGGTGTTAGCGGGACTAAAAGATGCAGCTCATTTGTTAGAAGGGAAGAACGTGGATGTGTATGCGATGCCAGAAGGCACGATTTTTTTCCCTTACGAACCGGTGTTGCGTATTGAGGGGCGTTATTTGGAGTTCGGAAGATACGAAACGCCTTTATTAGGGTTTCTCTGTCATGAATCGGGGATAGCGACAAAGGCGTCACGGATAAAGCTTCTTGCCGGCGAAGTCCCTGTCATTTCCTTCGGCACCAGAAGGCAGCATCCAGCATTAGCAGCGATGATAGAGCGATGTGCGTATCTTGGTGGAATGGACGGTGTGAGTTGCGTTGCCGGTGCGGAACGGATAGGAATAGAATCAACAGGGACAATGCCGCATTCTTTGATTATATGTTTCGGTGAGGACAGGCAGAAGGATGCGTGGAAGGCGTTTGACGAAGTTATTGCAAAGAAAGTGCCTCGAATATGCCTCTGCGATACTTATTATGACGAGAAAAAAGAGGCTATAATGGCGGCGGAAGCGCTTGGAGCATCTTTGCGTGCTGTTCGCCTGGATACGCCAGCTTCGAGGAAGGGTGACTTCAGGAGAATTATAGAGGAGGTCAGGTGGGAGCTTGACATTAGAGGTCATAAGAACGTGGGGATATTTGTAAGCGGGGGTATAGATGAAGAGGAAGTAATTGAACTGCGAGAAGTGGTAGCAGGGTTTGGCGTGGGAACATGCGTTGCAAATGCCAGGTGCATAGATTTCGCACTGGACATAATAGAAAAGGAAGGAGAACCTTGTGCAAAGCGCGGGAAGCGGGGAGGGAAGAAGCAGGTGTATAGACGGAAAGGTGTAATTGAAGAAGAAAAAGATGAGATAAGATTGGTGAAAGAAGCACCGCCAAAGGATATGGAGCCGTTATTGAAACCGATGATTCTCGGGGGTGAAATCGTATCGGATTTTTCGTTTTCACTCACAGAAGCGAGGA
>JAODGF010000011.1 GCA_025464645.1 Methanosarcinales archaeon | reverse complement strand
GTGGCATTAACGATTATCACATTCTTTCCCAGCGCTTTACACACGTGCCGAACTGCGAGAGCCTCTCCACAGCCTATACAGGCACGATGCCCGGGAGCGAAGTTCTCTTCGGTTGTTATCAATCTCGGTGCAAACAATTCCGATTCTTCTTTTCCCATTTCCTCCTCCTTAATTGCTCAATATTCTTATTCCCTTATTCCAATCATCTCCATTTCTATTTCTTCTCCGCGCTCTATCGCTTTTACTTTTTCCAGCGCACTCTGTATCATGTACTTAAACTCCTCTATTGGTATATCGCGTCCTCCAAGTCCACCGATAAAACCCACCACATTCGGTTTCTTTTGCTGGTCATACAACGCCGATTTCACCTCTGAGCATACCGGACCCCCCATTCCAAAGGATACACAGCGGTCCAACACCACGAGCACCTCAACATCCTTTACCGCTTCTCTGAACTCCTTGAATGGAAAAGGTCGCCACAACCGCAATCTTATAAGTCCTACCTCTTCACCTTCCTCTCTCATTTCATCTATTGCCAGCATTGCCGTCTCACTGCAGCTTCCCATTGTTAATAGCGCAATTTTCGCATCTTCCATTCGGTACTCCTCAACCGGTGCGTAATGCCTCCCGAAAAGGTCGCCAAACTCTTTCCACGTTTCCAATATCTTCGGCATGGTGTTCTCAAAAGCTACCTCTTGCGCGCGCTTCGTCTCTGGATATATGAACGGAGGACCGTAGCAGCCCATGCTCACAGGCTTGTCAGGGTCTAACGCAAAAGGATGCTCGTATTCAGGGATGAATCCCACTACTTCTTCGTCAGCCGGCAAAGTCATGTCTTCGATTACGTGAGACAGATAAAAGCCATCAATATGTACCATCGTCGGGAACAGAACATCATTATCCTCTGCTATTCGGTACGCACACAGCGTCAAATCAAAAGCCTGCTGGTTGTTCTCTGCCAACATTTGTATCCACCCTATATCCCGAATAGCCATCATGTCTGAATGGTCGCACCACACAGAAAGGGGGGCGGATAATGCGCGGTTCGCTATCACCGCAACCACTGGCAGTCGCATCGAAGACGGTATGTACAGCACCTCATGCATTAATTCTAAGCCCTGACCCGCGGTACATGTGAAAACTCTGCCTCCTGCCGCTGATGCCCCGACACATGCGCTCATCGCGGTATGCTCTGATTCCACACAGATAAATTCTGCATCCAGCTCGCCCTCGGCTACCATTTCTGATAGCCTTTCTACAATATGTGTCTGCGGTGTAATAGGGTATGCTGCAATAACATCTGCGTTTGCCATTCGAACCGCCTCAGCAACTGCAAAAGAACCTTCCAATCCCACTATTTTCCCTTTTTTCATCTTCTATTATATCAAACAACCTCCCTCTTTTAAAAAACTAATGCTTTTTTTATCTATTCCTCTTCTTCTTCTAAGAGATAGATTTCATCCTCTTTTATACCTAACTCTTTCAATTCCCTCTCTGCATCTTCCCTTTTCACTTTTTTGTAAAAACAAATGTCGTATAGCGCTCCACTTCGTTCCCATCCATTTTTATCGAGTTTTTCTATGATCTCGGCAGCACGATAGAGTCTCTCTCTGAGCGAATCAGCAAACCTTCTGAACTCTTCAGGCTCTGCTTTATCCAGATCCAGCTCCCATTCCGGTTTCCCAAACAGATATAAACTTATTTCTGCCATATTATGCACAATTTTTTTAACTACATAAAAAACCTATGGATTTTTTCTTGCTTATTTCGATTTTCGTTCTCCTCGTTCCAACAAATTCTTCAATCTGCTTTCCTGCCGTTCTGTTATCTCCAATCTCCTTCCCTTGATTATCGCATACAATCTCGCTCTCGTTTCGACATCCATTTTTTCACCGGACAGCGCTGTTCTCACCACCGTTTTCCTCACTTTCTTCGATGGATCGCTCAAACTCATCTCTACATAATCAACATCTTCGCACAGAAGAAATAGATACTGTGCCCGAACATCTTGAGAGTTGGAAAGCAAGCGAAAGTATTTTTGTATTTGTTAAATTTGGGCTGATACCTTAATTCAGCGTCCCGCACCTATGACCCACGCGAATATACCCAGACAGAGAAGTCAGGTTGAAGACGGGAATAACCGATGATTTGGTAAGAGTCTCAGTAGGTGTAGAAGAGCCTGAAGACATAATAGCAAATCAGGAACAAGCATTGTGGACTACAACATCCTCAGTGGAAGAAAGAAGAGAATAGTTGCGATCACCATCAACACAATCGCCAAAATCATCACGAGCTTTAATGCGACAACGTCGGTGCCGAATATAATGGGTATTGGACCAATCATAATGACGCCACCGCCTCTCACGACGCCCTCACCCCCGGTCTTCCAGGTTTGATAAGCCATGCTAACTATCCCTGCAAGAATGACCAGAATCCCTATGAGCACGAGCAGGAACCCCAATGTTATTATTTTCATTTCTTCATCACACCTCGCGCCGCAAGTATACCCGTAGCTGCCGCATTAACTATATCCCTTGACAGACCCGCACCGTCACCCGCGGCAAAAAGATTCTTTACCGATGTCTCCATATTCCCGTCCACTTTTATCCGCATTGCATAGAACTTTATCTCAGGTGCGTAAAGTAAAGTTGAATCCGACATAACACCAGGTATAATCTCATTCAGTTTCTCCAAGCCTTCTATGATGTCCATCGTGATTCGATGAGGGAGTGCCATAGAAATATCACCAGGAGTAACGTCCATCAGCGTGTTCCTCACGAGGTTACGCTTTATCCCACCCCATGTTGACCTTCTACCTCGTCTCAAGTCGCCCATTCGCTGTACTATCGGCTTCCCCCCACCGATAGTGGTCGCCAACTTTGCTATTGACCGCCCATACCGGGTGGTATTTTCAACCGGTTTTGTAAGCTCCACGCGCACGAGGAAAGCGAAATTAGTGTTCTCAGACTTTTTTGTCTTCATCGAATGCCCGTTTACGCCTATAAAATCGTCATATACTTCCTTAACTACAAATCCGCGCTCATTTATGCAGAAAGTCCTTGCAAAATCGTCATACCGCTTCGTTCTTATATGAAACTTCGGGTCGCGGTTTATTTTTGTCACGGGATTCATGGTTATCGCAAGCACCTCTACCCTCACACCAACGTCTATACCCGCGTATTCTGCTTCCATTCCGTGTTTTTTTATTAGCTTCTCGACCCATGATGCGCCTACCCTGCCAGGTGCTAATATAATGCATCTGCCCCTTATTTCTTCTTCTTTATCCGTTATCACGCCTTTGCATACCCATTTTCCCTCTCCCTTCTCCCCTTCTTCTTCCTCTATGATAAGGTCAGCAACGCATGTATTCAGCATAAATTCAATGCCATGCTCCACCAAATTGTTTTTAAACGATTTTATCACTTCTTTTGTTTTATCTGAACCGATATGCCTTTGATTTATTTCTATGAAACTGGCGCCAACCGAAGCTGCTCGCCTCTTCAATTCCTCTATCTCCTCCTCATCGCCTTTATACAGCTTGTCAGGCATGCCATGCTCAAGAAACACGCTGTCCACCTCGCCCACAAGCTGCCATGCCGTTTCATGGTCACAAAATTCCGCAAGGTCACCACCTATATCAGGTCTGAGATTTAATGTGCCGTCGGAGAACGTCCCTGCACCGCCCACCCCGCACATTATATTGCACTGTGCGCAGTTAATACAAGACCCAAGCTCTTCCATTGGACAATTTCTCTCCTCTACGTCCTTGCCCTTCTCTATCACCAGAACCTTCTGCCCCTTATCCTTTAATTCATTCGCAGCAAATAGTCCAGCAGGTCCTGCTCCTACTATGATTACATCGTAATAATTCTGTTTCATCTCTCAATCAACGGGCCGGGAGGGATTTGAACCCCCGACGGGCAGGTTAAGAGCCTGCTGCTCTACCTTTCTGAGCTACCGGCCCAAGTAAATTTTATGCACACAGTTAATTAAAGTTTGGTTCATATAATTTTATTATGTCTTGGCTACGCCATCTCCTTCCTTATAATAAACTAAATCCCTAACAATTTCAAAACACCCATACATGACAGCGTTACTATTATCCCCGCGATTACCACACCAGCGAAAATAGCCGAGAATGCATATCTATGCCGAAAGCCAAATACAAAAGCAATTGCACACGCAGTCCACGCACCCGTCCATGGTAAAGGAATTGCAACAAAGGGAATTAGCGCTAAAGAGCCGTATTTCTCCATTCTATTGTTATAATTGTATCTCCTTGTTCTCGCGAATAACCAGTTAAAGAACCTATCGAAGATATTGTATCTCCTCAACCAGTTTGAAACAGGGTCAAGGAAAAGAAGTAGAGGTACCACCGGTAGCATGTTTCCCATCACGGACAGACCAAAAGCTTGTTGAGGTGTTATCTCGTTCGCTAAGGCAATAGGTATAGCAAGCCGAAGTTCTGCAAATGGCAACATCGCTATTAACATCACTTTGACGCCCTCAGGTAATATGTTAATCATATCAAAAGCCAGTATTAGCATATAATATCCCTTGGATTGAGATTATAAAAAGATTGGTGTAAAGTTTAACATAATTGATGAAACATATAATAGTTCAATATGAAAATAGTCTATGGACCGGTTCCATCACGGCGTCTTGGTCGCTCTTTAGGTGTTAGTCCAATTC
>JAODGF010000091.1:3740-15468 GCA_025464645.1 Methanosarcinales archaeon | reverse complement strand
AGTGGCAATTCAGAATTATCAAAAGGACTTTAACAGATATTTCAGTGGTCCTAACTTGCGATACCGGTTAGACAGCTATATTCCGGAACGCGGTGGTCGACGTCCCAGCAACTTGAGACCGTCACGTCCCAGAAGTTTGCTTGACGTAATCCCTTCAGGTTGGATACGAACCGCGAGGGGTTTTTCTTATAATGCTTGTTTCCTGTGCACTTTTAAAAAGAAGGAGGGCTATTCCTAAATATAAAAAGTGCAAAAGTATAGATAAAGAATTTTTAATGGAAAAGGAGAAATGATAGACCCTGTATCTGGAAAGGAATACCATGAAGAACTCATAAAAACCGCGGTGAAGACCAACAGTATCAGTTATAATGCACTGATAGAGCTGATAAAAAGAGGGAGAGTGGTCCTGCTCGAAGATGGAAAAATCCTCAAACGAGGATATACAACGGGAACATGTGCCGCGGCGGCTTCAAAAGCTGCTGCACTTCTGCTTGTGGGGAAAGAAGTAAAACAAATAGAAGTTACAACGCCCATTGGTGTAAAAGCAGAAATGAAAGTAGAAAGTGCGGATAAAGCGAATTGCGTTGCATGTGTTCGTGTAGATTCCGGCGATTACAAAGGTGATACATTCAATGGAATGCTTATCTGTGCAAAGGCAAGACGGTTTCCCGTATTCTCTATAAGAGCAGGCAAAGGGATAGGAATAATAAAAAAGGTGGGTCTTGGAAAAGTTGGTATGCCGGACATATACCCGCATATTTTAAAGAACATAGAAGCGAACGTGAAGGAAGTGTTACCAGGTGTAGAAATAGAGATTTTCGTGCCAAGAGGGGAGGAAATAGCAAAAAACACTGTTCTTCCATCGGTGGGAATAGAAGGAGGTATACCTATTTTCGGCGCTACCGGATTCGTTGAACCATACACCGATGGCGGCTATAAGCACGTTATTGACTTCCTCGTAAAAGATATAAAAGACGTTCTCGGGGTAAGTACCGGTGCGGCAAGCAAGAGGTTCGCCATCGAAAAGCAAAATTTCCCGGAGAATAAGATTATTATTGCTGGTAATTTCGTTCTTTACGCGATAGAGCGGTCAAAAGCAGAGAAGAAAGTGATATTCACGATGCCTGCGAAGATTTGCGATATGTTAGGAATCAATGCTCATGAACATTTCGATTTTGAGTTCAGTAGCGTTGGCGAACTCGTGGAACGATTGAAGAAGACAAACTATGAGAAGTTGAAGACTTTTTTCGGCAATCTCGCAAAAGAGTTATCACGAAAAACCGATGCCGATGTTTATGTATTCGATAGCAGCGGAGATATGCTGGGGTGTTTTCTTCATGAACTTCTATTTTGAACTCTCATCTTCCATAGAACGGCTCTCTATACCTCATTGCTAACTTCAATTTGTTTATTATGTGCCTCTCGTCCACGCTCTCTATGGGAACGAGATTATCATTTCGCAGCAAACAGGGCTTTATCTTTCCATCAGACGTTATTCTTAACCGAGAGCAGTTCGCACAGAACTCCGTGTTATCTATCGGGTGAACAACCTCTACTTCCACGCCATCCACAAAATATTTTCGCCTGTGCTGCATCCGTCTCGTTTTTATAGCAGATGCCTTCGATTTGAGTTCCGCTTCAACTCCGTAAAAATCTGCTTCATAATTTTGCACGGAAGGATTAAAATAAGGAATCAATTCAATCAGTTGCAGGATTACCACTCCCCCTCCTCCTCTTTTATTGCACTCACGCACAAAATCCATCATCCCAACTATCTCATCATCGTTTATTCCTTTCAAGAGAACCATATTCAGCTTGACCGGCGTAAGACCTGCATCAATCGCACTGTATATCCCTTCAATCACCTTTGGCAGATTGTTGCTCGAAGAGGTGATGAAATCGTATCTTTCCTCTTTTAGCGAATCCAGACTGACGTTCACTCTATCCATGCCTGCATCCGCAAGTTCAGCCGCATATTTCTTTAAGAATACGCCATTTGTGGTTGCCGATATGTCGTCTTCAAAATCTCTCATGCCTTGAACGATGTCCACAAGGTCATCTCGCATCAAAGGCTCGCCACCTGAAAATTTTATCTTTCTTATGTTAAAATAACCCGATGCAACTCTTGCTATTTCTATTACGAGCTCAGCGCTTATCTCTTCCACCAGCTCTCTTCTTCCTTCTCCCTCACGATGACAGTAGATACAGTTCAAGTTACACCGATTCGTGATAGAAAATCTCAAACTCCTTATTTCCCTGCCGTAATCGTCTATTAATCTTTCTTTTATTTCTGTTTTGCTTGTTCTTATCGGCATTTTTACACGGTACCAAGTGAATTAATAGATAGCCCGGGACGGATTCGAACCGACGTCACGAGGTCCAGAGCCTCGGATGATTGACCTCTACACTACCGGGCTATTCTCTCTTATATATTTTTCATTTTTTAAAGATATAAAGGCTCATCCTTTGTCTTCTAATCTTCTTTTGTTTTCTTTTTAAGAAAATTTGAATCTCAAAACGAACGTGAGCACGGCGAATATCAAAACCACAAGCTCTGCTCCACCACCGATGATGGGGATTTCAGGTACACCTGGTGAGGGATTGGTTACATACACTATCTCATCCACTTTCCCTGGAACTATCCACGTGAATAGGACACTCAATCCTGTCTCCTTCAGACCAAACCAGAATACGAGGTCATAGCTCTTCTCAGAAAGCGGATAGAATAGAAACACACCGTTATAAAAAGCATCGAGAAATATGTGGAACGCTAAGAGTAAAGATGCGAGAATGAAGTATTTAGCTCTTATGTTAAGGTTTAAGCGATTGCAGATAACCATCGCAAGTAGCGGAACGAATATTATAAACAGGTTATGGAGTGTCGCCCTATGCACGCCTATAAAAGAGTCGAGGTCACATAATAGACCAAAAGGAAGCAATCCCAGAGCAGGCTTGAAATCTTCGCCCTTTAAGCATGAAGCGAGAAAGAAAAGTGTCAGGGCGAGATGAAGTCCAATGCTTGGCATTTCGCACTATCGCCGTCAGACGACTTTGGTTTCCGCTTTTAAACTCCGAGCAAATTCTTTTATCTTTCGTAGCATGCCCTTGCCCTCTTCAGACCCCTCCTCTATTATTCTTATGAATGCACTACCCACGATGGCACCGTCTGCGACTTCGCAAACCGCTCTTACGTGCTCCGGTTTTGAAATGCCGAATCCCACTGCCAATGGCACCTGTCTATCTCTTGATAATTCCATTTCCTTTATCCTTCTGATATGCGGGCTTATCGAATCAGAGAGCTTCTCCCTCGCTCCTGTTACGCCGAGCAGCGATACAACGTAGATAAATCCTGATGCAGCGTCCAGAATCTTCGCCATTCTTTTCTCCGTAGTTGTAGGTGCAACGAGAAAGATCAAATCGGTTTCATGCCTCTCGCATATTTTTAGCAGTGGTTTTGACTCCTCTACTGGCAAATCCGGCACTATTAACCCTTTTATGCCCGTTGATTCGCAATCTCTTACGAATTCCTCCAGACCTCTTTGTAAGACCAGATTATAATAAGTAAGACAGACCTTTTCCACTCCTTTTATTCCCGCAGCGACTTCAAAATATAAATCAGGATTCATTCCTGCTCTCAAACTGCTTTCACTCGCCCGTTGTATCGTAACGCCATCTGCGATGGGGTCAGAGAAGGGTAAACCAAGCTCCAAAATGTCCACTCCTCCTTTAATTAAGGCGTCTGCTATCTCTTTTGTATCCTCAGCAGTGGGATAGCCTGCCGTCACGAAACCTATCAATGCTTTCTCTCTCTTTTTCCTCAGTTCCTTGAACTTCTCTTCTAAGCGACGCATTCAAAATTTTAAAATTCCACCTTCAAAGTAACTATCTCAAAAGGATTCATCGTCAATTCTATTCTTTCACCCTCTATTTTCAACTCTTTTTTCACTTCCTCATCCTCTTCCTCCAGCATATTCACCACCTTGACCGCTTTTGGTTCCCTGAACAATGTGATTTCAGCATCCGTCTCTTCTCCATTCGTCTCGTAAAATCGCAAGATCATTTCGTCACCCTCCTCCGCTTTTTTCAACGCAGATAAAATAACGTTCCCTGGCTCTATATTTAAAAAAGACCGTTTCAAAGGAAGTTTTTTATCCCCCCGCAACTGTACTGCATCCAAACGACAGTTGAATTCTAAAGCGCGTTTGTAGGACGCAGCTTCACGCCAATCTCCGCGGTGCGGATGAATAGAATATCTGAATTCGTATCTTCTCAACTCCTGCGCATCCGGAACCGGAATTGCAGGACCTGTCCTGCCATCCGAAGACAGCATTAAAACACTCCTTAGCAGTGTTAGATAGATGTCCCCATCTCTTACTTCATTCTCTGGTATCCCCCTGTGCATTACGGTCAAGCCCTTCTTTCCATCGGAATAATCAATCCATTTCAGCGAGGGGAATACTCCACATGGCTCTTCTACCCACTTCTCTTTTGGCTTATAGTACCACTGGTTTGTCGGTCGTGAAACAGCGCCAAATTGACTGCCACAGGTATAAGCCAAAGATTTCATCTCTGTGGAGAACCTGACCCTGAGCCGTGCCCTCGGATGCTTGTCCACCACAGTCGTGATAAAATCTATTCTCGGAATGTCCTTATAAACGATTATCTTCTTCGTGCACTCTAAAAATTTATGCCGCCATATAAGTGGTTCCAGTTTCTCTGTTAATCGGTACGGCCATCTAAGGGAGAAATAATTTGTCTCGACATTGATAACACGCCTCAAAGGACTTTTATTTATATAGAAATTCTCTACCCGGAATGAACCGTACTTCACTCCTTCTCCCCTTTCTGTTTTCAGTGGGATACCCATGGTTTGTCGGTGGTAGTAAAGGTCGCCAGTTTCTTCCTCCAGCACAAGCTCATTTGCCGTGCAAAGCCTCTCGCGCTCGCCGCAAATCACATCAACCAAGCCCGTACCTGGGTCCACATCAACCCAAAAGAATCTGTTTTCTATCGTGTTCCCCCTTATCATGATAAAATTCGGGTCATAACGATACTGTTTTGGCTCTCGCTCAAGAATTTTATACACCTTATATCCTACTGCCGGGACCGTGGGAACAAATCCTATACGAGCATATCTCAATGTATCATCCTCATATCTCGCAAACTTTATAATTTCCACGTCTATCTCCTCTTCCCCACTCTTTAATCCTTTTATCGTTACTACTTTACCTCTGTCAAAGTGCAAATCCATCTCTATCCAGTTCCTCACTTCCCACGACAGCGAGTTAAATACTATTATATCCCCGTAACCGTGCCTCAGCCGAGGTATATTTTGCCGTTCCTTCGATTCCGCCTCTATTATTTGATTATGTACGCGAAGACAGCGAGCAGCCATTTCAGTATTGAAAAAGCCGCGGAAATGTCTTACCTCCTCGTAACCGGCATCCATCCCGGTTCCGGGAGCCACATCATGAAATGCCAGGTACAAAATTTTACGCCATGAATTCCTCGTCTCCTCTGATGGGTAAGAGTGGTTATTCAGGAAGTAGTTTATTGTGCCCCATCGCTCGCAACATATCAACCAACCCTCGTACTCGCAAAGCTCCTGTTTTAGCCACATCCTGCTCGAGCAGCAATTCGGGAATACTTCAGAATACTTTCCTGAATACATCTCTCCTTTTCGCACGTCCATCTTAAGTTTCTTCTCTTCTATTTCCCTCTTCAGTGCTTCAAAGAATTCGATTGGCGTTGCTATCTTCATCTCCGCTACTTCTCCTTTCTTCTCATTCCATTCCCTCACAACCTCCAGTGTTTCCGGCTGTGGCATCGTAACTCCACTACCGGAAGGCATCAAGATATGAGAGGTTGCCGCCAAAGCTTTGAGTTTCTCATAGCTCTCATCCAGCTTTGTCAAGTCCAATCCCGCGCGGTACCCTAAAGGCATCCAGTGAGCTAAAATCTTCGTGCCATCCAAACCTTCCCAGAGGAATTCCGAAGGCTTTCTCTTCGTTGCTCCCCTTCTGAATGCAACATATCTGTATCCAGATTTTTTGTATATCTGCGGTAGCTGGGCATTCAAACCAAAGCTGTCTGCCTGCCACATTACCGGAACATCAACCCCGAACTTCTCCTTCACGTATCTCTTACCAAACAGGATTTCTCTTATCAACGTTTCTCCATCAGGGAGCATCGTATCTGCCATCAGGTATTCCCCGTCAGCAATCTCTATCGCGCCTTCTTTTATGCCCTTTGCAATCTTTGAGAATACTTCCGGATACCTCTTCTCCATCTCCTCTAACAGAAAGGTTTGCTCAATCAGGAACTTGTAATCAGTATTTTCAACAAGCTCTGCCACCTCCTTCAGAATGGACACCATGTTGATGTAAAAGTAGTCCTCCTTCGTGAAGACCCAGATAGCATCGTAATGCGTGTGAGGAACGAGATAAATCGTATCTTTTCCTTCTTCCTTTTCGTTTGTCATATTTCCCAACTATTAAATATATCTACAATAAAAGAAGTTTAAATGTGTTTGTTATATACAATAAATTATCATCAAAAAAGGGGGGAGGTATTATGGTTCAACAAGAACAAAAAGGAAAATACAAATTTATCGTAATGGTTATCCTCTTAGGTATTTGCTGCTTTCTCACTTATTATTTTCATAAGGAACTTACACCTCCACGCGGTACAGTTTTTACCCACTTCTTTTACGTTCCGGTTATCTTAGCATCGATGTGGTGGCGAAGAAAAGGATTAGCTGTGGCGATATTTTTAGCGTTGTTTCTAATTTTCAGTCACCTTTTTATTGGAATGGAGGCGGAGACTATTAATGATTTAATCCGGTCTTCTATGTTTATTGATGATTTAATGCGGTCTTCCATGTTTGTGATTATTGCCCTGGTGACTGCTATGTTAAGTGAGCGGATTGCGAAGATGATTAACAGTCTCAATCTAATTGGCAGTGAAGTAGCAAGGGTAGCAAGGGAAGTAGGAGTAGAAGGAAATCTTGGCGCGCAGGGAGAAGTGCCGGGTGCTGCGGGAGTTTGGAAGGAGCTGACTGATAATGTGAACATGCTGTCCGCAAACCTGAGAGACCAGGTTAGAGATATTGCTAAGGTAGCCAACGCATTAGCCAATGGTGACCTCACACAGAGAATCACAGTGGATGCAAAGGGGGAGCTACTGGAGCTAAAGAATACCATCAACAGCATGGTTGACCGGCTCAATCTAATTGGCAGGGAAATAACAAAGGTAGCGCGGGAAGTAGGAGAAGAAGGGAATCTTGACGCGCAGGTGGAAGTGCCGGGTGTGGCAGGAGCCTGGAAAGAGCTGACTGATAATGTAAACATGCTGGCTGCAAACGTGGCAAATCAGGTTAGAGATATTGCCAAGGTAGCTACTGCATTAGCTAATGGAGACCTCACGCAAAAAATCACGGTGGATGCAAAAGGAGAGCTGCTGGAGCTGAAGGACACCATCAACAGCATGGTTGATAGTCTCAATGCCCTTGTTACCGGGGTGAGGGATTCCGCCAACAGAGTTGCCTCAGCCGCTCAGGATATCGCATCATCAGGTACCGAGATGATCACATCCACAACACAGGTGGCAGCAGCAGTGCAACAGATAGCAAAGGGTGCACAGGAGCAGGCACAGAAGATAGAGGAGGCATTCAGGTCTGTTGAGCAGATTTCAAAGGCTGCTACTGATGTATTGGACAGAGCGGAAGAGGTGAACAAAGCAGTATCTGCTGCAGATGAGAGTGCCCATGCAGGTCTAAAAAAAGCGGCTGAGGTTGCCGAAAGTATGCAGAGAATATCAGAGGTGGCAGAAAAGACATCTGCAACCGTTGATGGCATGGCGCAGCGGGCTGATGAAATTACCAAGGCACTAAGTGTTATCACAGACATCGCATCTCAGACAAACCTGCTTGCATCGAATGCCGCAATAGAGGCTACGAGAGCTGGCGAGGCAGGCAAGGGGTTCGCTGTGGTTGCAGGAGAAGTACGCAGGCTTGCAGAGAGCAGCAAAAAATCCGCAGAGGAGATTGCAGAACTTGTGCGGTCTGTGCAGAAAGAGACAGCATCTGCTTCAGAGACGGCGAAAACAATGGCGGAAATTGTAACAGCAGGCATGGAAGCGACAGCTAAATGCCCACCGGCTTTTGATAACATCGCATTTACAATGAAGCAGACATTAAATGCAGCGCAGGCAATTTCAGAAGCAGCAGCGCAGCAGAAAATGAGTATTGAATCTATTGTAAGGATGGTGGAGAAGGTGTCCACGATTGCTGAGGAAACAGCATCAAGTTCTGAGGAATCTGCTGCATCTGCCCAGCAACTGAGCTCCGCTATGGAACTGCTTACAACTTCTGGTCAGGAGCTGGCAGATATTGCCGCAGAACTCCAGGATGTCGTAGCAAAGTTCAAACTTCGGATTTGAAATTCAGGTTTTTTCCGGTTTGGGTGATAATATATGTCAGGAGAAAGAGCCGTTGCAGGTAAAGCAGAGGAGACGGAAACATTTGTAATCTTCATAATTGGTAATAAGGAATTCGGCGTGGATGTGATGAATATAAAGGAGATTGCAAAGATACCAAAAATTACAAGGGTTCCTCGCTCCCCAGATTTTGTTGAAGGCGTAATAAATCACAAGGGCAGCTTGACGGCAGTCATAAACCTCAGGAAAAGGTTTGGTTTTGAGCCTAAGGAGATAGATGCGGATTCAAGGCTAATCATAGCAGAGTTTGAGGACAACCCTGTTGGCATGCTTGTTGATGCTACCACAGAAGTATTGCGGATTCCTGTATCCGATATTGAAGCAACGCCTGAGGTAGTTACATCAGAGATTTCCAAGAGATTTCTGAAGGGTGTGGGCAAGGTTGAGAACCGGTCCATCATCTTACTTGACCTGAAGCAAGTGCTGGGGGGAGTGAAAATCTAAGGAGGTGGGATTTATATTTATTATAATATAAAGAAAGATGGATAGAAAATAAAAAGGAGGGGAAAAAGGAATGGGAAAGACAAGAATATTGTTAGTGGACGATTCTACATACATAAGGACGGTTCTTGGCAGCATAATAACCGAGGCGGGATTTGAAGTTGCGGGTGAAGCTGCTGATGGCGAAGAGGCAATTCGGAAGTATATGCACCTCAAACCCGACCTGGTATTGATGGATGTTATAATGGAACCCATGAACGGAATGGAAGCAACGAAGGCGATACTTGATAAAGACCCTGATGCGAAGATATTGATGGTTACGGTCTTGGAAGACAAAGACATACTTGCGGATTTAGCGAGGATGGGAGCAAAAGGGTATATCACGAAACCTTTTTCAAAAGATAAAATTGCAGAGAAAATAAAGGAGGTTCTGGGGAAAGATGTCTAAAACAGAAAGAGAAGGAAATAGCTTCGAAGAAGAAATGCTGGAGCAAATATTGAAGACCTCCGCTTTGAAGTCCCTGATTTATTTGCAATTCTTTATTGGCAGAGTGATCAAAGTCGAATCGCTATCCATCCACTGGGGAACGGAGCAATTAAGAATAGGAAAGGATTTTGTTATCTCAAGGATAGAGTTAAGAGCGAAAAACGAGCTGGTTGGGAGTATATACCTTGTATTTCCATTCGAGGTCGCACACCGACTTACAGAAGACATGTATGGGGAGTTGATACCGGAGATTTCTCGAAAACATGTTTTAGACATGGTCGAGGAGATGACCAACGTTGTTTCTGTTCCCCTCAGCGAGACTGCCACTTTTTTTTCTCGTAATACGCCTGTTATTCCTTCGGTTGCTCATATAGTCAGCTATGATGAGTTCAAATCTTTACCGTTAGCTGAGGCATTGGTTTTAGAATTAAAGATGGGTAGCAAAATGAAATGGGACAAAATGAAAGGAGATATATACTTTGTGATGGAAGAAGGAACCGTAAAGAGGCTAAAGAGAACGCTGAAAAGGAGGGAGAGGGAGTAGTGGAATAAAAAATATTTGTATTTGGGATTTCACTCTTGCATCTCAAGAGGAAAGAAATGATAAAGGTATTGGTAGTTGACGACTCAGCATTAATGCGGCGTATGATTTCAGAGATGTTGAGGTCAGACCCTGAGGTTGAGGTGATAGGCACTGCACGGGACGGCATAGATGCGGTAGAAAAAACAGAAAAACTCATGCCTGATGTTATAACCATGGATGTAGAGATGCCGAGGATGGATGGGTTAACTGCTTTGTGCTGTATAATGGCGAAGACTCCGGTACCTGTGGTGATGCTCACCGCGATGGGCAAAATAGAAGCAGATCTGGCGGTGAAGTCCTTTGAGTACGGTGCAGTGGACTTTGTATCAAAACCCAGCAAGACCATTTCTTTAGACATAGAAGAAGTGAAGAATGAACTGATAAGCAAGGTCAGGGCTGCCTCAACCGTGGATGTGGGGAAAATGGTTTTCAAGGTGGTGGAAAGGAGATTGATAGAAAAACTGTTAATACCGCCGAAAACAGACAAAAAAGTGCTGATTATCGGTGCATCCACAGGAGGACCGCAGGCACTATCAGAAATCATTCCGAAACTTCATAGAACCTTCCCATTAGCAGTTTTGATTGTTCAGCACCTCCCAGTTGGATTTACAAAAAGCTTTTCAGAAAGATTGAGCTGGCAGGGTTCTATCGCATTGAAAGAAGCAGAAGATGGAGATGCCATAAAACCGGGTCAGGCATTCGTTGCGCCATCTGGTTATCATATAGTGGTAAAAAACGGCAGGATAGGGTTAAACAAGATACCAAAGGTAGATGGTACGAGAAGCATAGACGTAGCAATGAAATCAGTAGCAGAAGCATACCAGGACAAGGTTATTGGCGTGCTGCTCAGTGGAATGGGAAAAGACGGCGCAGAGGGTATGCGGGCAATAAAGGAAAAAGGAGGCTCGACTATTGCCCAGGATGAACTCACAAGTGTTATATTTGGTATGCCGAAAGCAGCAATAGACATGGGTGTTGTGGACAGGGTTGCACCATTGCCGGATATTGTAGATGAAATAATAAAGGTGCTGTAATAAAAATACGCAAGTTATTTATTTATCTACCCCCAATCTATCTAAAAGTCGGGAGTAGAAAAATGAAAGGAGTAATCATACTCGCCTTAAAGGAGATGGTGATAGAGAAATTTGGAATAGACAAATGGCGAACGGCATTGGTAAAAGCAGGGATTAAGAAAGAGCCTTTGATTTTGCCCATATCAAATGTTGACGACCAGTTTTTTTTGAGCGTGGTTAATTCACTCTGTGAGGTTTTAAACATATCCTTCATTCAAGTGGCAGATGCGTTTGGTGATTATTGGGTCAGTGTGTATTCACAAAAAATGTATCGTGTTTATTATGAAAATGTCAAAACAGCAAAGGATTTTTTGTTGAAGATGGATTCAGTTCATGTTGCTACTACAAAAAGTATACCAGATGCTAATCCGCCAAGGTTCGAATATGAGTGGAAGGATGAAAAGACCCTGATTATGAAGTATAAATCCAGACGGGGCTTGATAGATCTCATGGTGGGGTTAATTAAAGGGGTTGGCAAATTCTATAAAGAAGATTTAAAAGTAACCAAACTTGGCAGCGATAAAGTCGAAATTGTTTTTAAAAACTGATTAAAGAGTCTTTGGATCACCAAAAACTGCACATAATCCTTCAAATCTCGTATCCTAACGCACAAATGAAAATAGCCCTTGTTGCCATTCCCTTTGAGTT
>JAODGF010000091.1:0-3708 GCA_025464645.1 Methanosarcinales archaeon | reverse complement strand
CGCAAGTTCAAGATGACGATTATCCGCAGGGTTAAAGCGTGGTAAACGTAGTTGCTCCATCACCTTTTTACTCAATCCCCGTTTGCTCTTCCCGCTTCGAGCACTTAAAAATTTACGAACGAGTTCAGAGTTAAGCACCGCGCATACAAAATGTGCTTCCTCTTTTCTGTCCAGGGGGATAAAATAAATCGTTCCATCGGGAATAGGCAGCTTCTCACCAACCATCCGGTCTCTAATGGCGCTTAGCACCACAAATTCCGGTTTGAATCCCAAACCACACCAGCAAACTTTATACGGCTTCCATGTATACGTTCCCAGTCCAAACAAGCCATAAAACGGTCTTTGTGTGAATATACGCGACTTCCGAGCCGTAAAACGGTCTTTAAATCGTTCAAGGTATCTGTAAGTTAAGGGGAGCTTCCTTGCCAATTTCTCTTCGTTATCCTCACCAGCTTTACGCTGTGAAATGATCGCATAAGTGTATCCTTCAATCTTCCACGCACTGATGTGTCTTGGTTGTAAGAAAGGGTAAACTGCCTCCGCTTCTATTTCATACACTTCCTTATCTTCCTCAGAAATTCGCTGAACAACCAATCTATCCCCATCCCGTTCAATTGGGCGAACAATAAGCACATCAGCAACATCGTGTTTGAGCCCATGACGAATCTCATAAACGCAGTTCCCTTCCATGAATTCTGTTTCTTTTAAATCCGGCGTCAGAACGACCCAGGGGGACGTAATATCTCTGTCATTCGATGGTTTTGCCTCGCCCTTCTCTACAACTATCTCGCCATCACTTTTTGACCATGTCTCGTAAGGCACAGGATAAACGGTTTTAGCTCCCCTCTTTAGCACTATTATTGCCGTCTCATTTCCAATTCCAAAAGGATTCACTCTTCGCAAATCCGCTACTTCTTTAACCCCCAACCGCACATTCTCTCGAACATGGCGGATAGAAAAACGGCGGAACGTCTTACCTGAAACATTTGTCAATAAAGGCTGTTTGATAATAAAACCGCATAAACCACCTTCTTTTAAATAGCGGTGAATGGTGACCAGCGTGAAAGTTACCAGATAGTCATCGTTACTGTGTCCTAATTGTGCCTCTTGCCCATGAAAGTCGAAAAGAGCATATTCTGGCAGTAATTCCCGCTCTATCTGTTTTCGATACACACCTAAAAGAGAGTTCCAGCTAACCCACGGCGGGTTGCCCACAAGATAGTCACACCCGTCAGGTAATAAACTGCTTACATCATCAAACTGACCGCTTGCAGGTCGCCTGAAAACCGTATCATAATGCAAAACGGGAATTTCGACATCGGGAAGAGGAAGCCCGAATTTTAAAGCAAGCCAACAAACCAGGTTCAGTCGTGCTGTCAGGACACAAAGCGGGTTGATGTCACAGCCAACAACTGTCCGCAAGATGCCATTCAACACTTCTTCCTGCGATTCATCTTTGTTAGCTTGATATTTCATTTCAGCAGCAGCGAGAAGGAACACACCAGAACCACAGCCGGGGTCTAATAAAATGCTTTTTAAATCGCTTCTAAATCCACTCATCTCTATCGTTCTCTCCGCTAACCAATAAGGAGTGAAGTATTCCCCGGGGTCATGCCTGATTTGACGTGGTATTATTTCTTCGTATAAATTTGTCAATAAATTCGCCCAAGATGATACTGAGTCTCTGAGGTGATTTGCAAGGGAAGTTGCCAACTGCATAACGGGGTGGAATGCTTTATTGATCTCTTTTTCGTCATAGGCGGAAAGAAATCCATCACCCCACAGTTCTGGAAGAAGGTTGTGTACTCCCAATCGCTCGCGATAAAAATCGGAGCTTGTAATGCAGTTAAGAATCTCGNNGCAGCCGCCATTGTAATGCAAATGAGATTGTCAACACACCCGGTGCGGGTGGATTGTAAATTATACGCTGCACCATCCCCGAAGTAACATTTAAATCCTCAACTTCAGTAATGCCAAGTTTCTCCTCTAACCGCCCGATGATTTCATCCACACCAATCTCCTTCCGCAAATATTTATCACGCAATGTATGTTCCTACCTGAAAAAGTTCTGCAATTTTACGCCGAGTAACATCGGCACAGAAATCTCGAACGATATTAACATATTAATCGTTTTCTTCCCCACCAGTTTGATTTACCATGTCAGTGCCCACCTAAATCAGCAACTCCACCAAAAACCGCACATAATCCTTCAAATCACGTATCCTAACGTTTTCATCTGCTCCATGTGCATTGCTCTCCATCCAATTACCAACGCCAAAGGCACAAACCGGCTGTTTCGTTTTCTGCACGGCATAACCCACATCCAAACCGCCCTGCACGCCTATTAAGGATTTAGAAACGCCAAAAGCGTCTGAAGCGGCAGCTTGCACCTTTCTCACCCATTTGTCATCAGGATGGGTAAACATGGGAGGGAACCCTGGCTTACAATGCAGCTCTAATTCTATCCCGTGTTTTGTCTTTACGCGTTGCAAAAAATCCTCGAACTCCGTTATCACTTCCTCAACCGTTTCCTCCGGGATATACCTCAGGTCACCACGCAATGTACAGCTCGGGGGTATAATATTCTCCTTTACGCCTCCGTTTATCATCGTAACGTTAAAAACAGGTTTTGTATGCTTCTGCCCGGTGGCTTCAGTCATGTAAGGACTGCAAGGTGCTTTTGATTCCCTATTCTCTACTTTTCTTTTCAACTGCTTCAACTCTCCTATTACCAACCCCGCCCGCTCTATTGCATTCACCCCCAAAAAAGGAGCGGAGCTATGACATGACTTCCCCTCCACCTTTATCTCCCAGTTCATCACTCCATTCGTTGCTACGCATATACCCTCGTTATCGCCATCCATACAGAGCAAATAATCACCTTGAAGGAGTCCTTCATCTGCAAAGAAGCACAAACCCGAATAAAGTCCTATCTCTTCATCCGTAGTTAACGCAACCCGAAGATTATATTTGCTCTCCAAATTCAGCTCGTGCATCACGCTTAATGCTGTTAAAAGCGATGCAACACTCCCCTTTGAATCCGCTACACCACGCCCGTATATCCTGCCATCTCTAATCACCGGCTCAAAAGGAGGTGTACTCCATCCTTCTCCTGCGGGAACCACATCTAAATGCGTATAGATATCAACGCTTTCCCTCGCACCAAAATCTTTAGTGGCAAGTAGGTTTACTCTTTTGCCGCTTAGTTCCGCACTCTTTTGCCGCTCTTCATAAACATCTTCTGGCATCTCTATCCTTTCACATTCGAACCCGAAATCCTCAAACACAGGAATTAGCCAATCCACTATCTTTCCGTAATTTTCTCCTGGGGGCACAGAAGTGGGTATTCTTACTAATTCCGTGAGATAATCTAAAAGTTCATTTCCTTTGCTTTCTACTAATTTCTCCAATTCCTCTTTTGCTTTCATGTTTTTTCTTATTGTTTCCGGCGTAAAAGAAGTCTCCTAATCCCGAGGTATCAAGGAATTTCCAAAAGTATCAATTGTCATGCTTTTACCTCCTTAATCCAGTTCATTCTCGATTTACTTTTTATTAGAACCAAAGAATACATATAAAGATATATGCAAGAACAAGATAAGTTCAGTTGCATTATGGTTGATTGGAACTACGCATATGACCTTTGCAGGGATGTAAGAGAGGAGATAAAGGATGCGGGTTTCACGCTTGAAGTTATAATTGGAGTAGCGA
>JAODGF010000090.1 GCA_025464645.1 Methanosarcinales archaeon | reverse complement strand
TTCGCTGCGCTTTTTAAAGGTAGCGAAAAAAAGGAAAGTATTTTATAGGTGAAAAATATATATAGATATTGATATGGACGAAAACCGAATAAGGAAATGTCCCGAATGCGGGTCAAAAAACGTGGTATCGGACTCTAAGCACGCAGAACTTTACTGTGCCGACTGCGGGATGGTAATAGCAGAGAATATCGTGGACCTCGGCCCCGAATGGCGTGCATATGACTCCGAACAAGCTTCTAAAAGAGTTAGAACAGGTCCTGGTATGAGTTATAGAATTCATGATAAAGGACTGAGCACACCTACGCCAAAATTGCCCGCGGGGATACAAAGATTACGATGGGTAAATATGGATAGTAGTGAAAAGACTCTTGCATTCGCACTTATCGAGATAGATAGAATGGCATGTGCACTTAAACTACCGAACGATATCAAGGAGGCAACTTCTGTGTTATACCGAAAAGCGGCGAAGCAAAATTTGATTAAAGGACGAAGTATAGAAGAATTGGTCTCTGCAATGCTGTATATCATTTGCAGACAATACGGGGTTCCACGAACACTGAAAGAGATTGCAAAGGTGTCAAGAAGTCCATTAAAGAAGATAAGACGCGCATATATTTTTCTTTTACGGAAATTTGGATTGAAGATTGCACCTGCGGATCCCTCGCACTACATCCCTCGGTTCTGCTCCGAGCTGGGATTAAGTGAGGCGACAAGGGAAAAGGCAATAGAAATACTAAAGCAGAATAAGGGGGCGGGCGCAGCCCGAGGATGGGCACCCATAGGAACGGCAGCGGCGGCGATATACATTGCCGCAGTTTTAAGTAATGATGAGGGTGAGTATCGCGCAGAGAAGGAAATAGCCAAGATTGCAGGTACAACTGAGATTACAATTCGGAATAGGTATAAGGAATTGGAGAAGAGTTTAAAGTTGAATATAGATGCTCTTTCCTCGCATCCCCGTCGCGAAAAAGTTTCTACGGCTTCTTCTTTCTAAAACGTTTTTGTACGTATAGATAGTATTTTCGTGCACCGAGTTTCTTTTCCTTCAATTGCAGCTATTATTCGATCTGGGAAGTTGCCGTTTACAATTATGCAGTTCATTTTATTCTGCATTAAAAATCTTGGGAGCTCCGTGTCAACACATCCCTTCCTCTCCTCGAGCTCTACCATTTCTTCTGCATAGATTTCTCTGATAAGATGCCCTTTTTCGTCTATTATTCCATCCACGTCTGTTAGTTTTATGAAAGTCTTTTCACCTATTTTATTTGCAACAAACGCTGCTATCGTGTCTGAAGTGACATCCCATGTATGCGGTAAGCAATCATCTGCTTTTAGCATCTCATAGGGTAGTAATATGCGTATAGGTTCACCGTCTATTTTATTCATGCTTTCAACTACCGGTATCCGAATTTCACCATTTGCCAAAAAAAAACCGTACTGGTGCATAGCGAGGACAGCCATCCAATGCGCAGTCTCCTCTGATATTGAGATGTTTGCTGAGAGGTTTCTTACGACTTCTACAAAGGGTCCCCCGCCAGGGATTAATATTATGGTTAGAGCTTTATCTTTCTCTTCCACATAATCTCTAAGAAACCGTATGATCTCTCTGCCTCTTTCTATTAGACTGCCACCCAATTTTATTATCACTCTGTCCCCCTCTCTTTTAGTCATACTTATGCATTATGCTACTGTTCCGATAAACAAAGCCAAAAGGGAGATGAGGTATATGGAATGGAAACTGCCGACGCCACCGAGATTAAAGAATGCACTGCCTACTTCATCTTTTGGCAGTGTTGCCAACGTTATCAACATCCCCAGTAGAATGCCAAAAATTGCCAATACAAATATCAACCCTGCTATTGCGATATTCCCGGATTCTGGTGCGAGTATAAGTCCAAGAGGAATAGCAAGGATACCCACATAGCTCGGAATTACTATACCTACGCCTGCTTTCACCTCAGAAAGTATGTAAGAAAAGGCAGCTATTAGTAAGATGGACATCGCTATTTCTAACAGGAGTGTGGTATAACTTAGCAGCAGATAAAAGGAGAAAAAGAGTGGTATAATAAAGCCACCCATGTTCAACGTTACCCTTGTTTTATATGTTCTTTCGCGGTCTCCCTGCATCTCCTCTATGATTTGCACTCCATAAAATTCACCGATACACCGGGCTTCGGGCTCGCTGTATTCCGGCTTTTTTGTTCTAAGCTCGTAGATTGGGAGCTCTATAACACTTGTCAAAAGCATCGCCATGATGACAAAGAAGAGAGATAAGTCTCTCCCCTTATAGCACAAAAAGGAAGTTGGTATAAGAAGCAGCCCATAGAAGACAAACATCTTCAAATCCGGCTTGTTCACTATTTTTCTCATGCCTTCAACGTTTTATAGGAAACAAAGTATATAAAGGTTATTGGAGCAGTGCATGAAGAAGCTCAGGATATTTCACGATAAAAATAGCGAAACAAAGGTGCCATCGGTAAAAGAAGCACTTGAAGATGTTTTCGGGATAGAAACAACCGAAGTGATTCATTTTGAAGCGATGGCAGTAAAAGGTGCGTATAATGCAAATAGAAAGCAATACGATGCCTCTATTCTCCTGAGTTATCTTATCAGAAGCACATCAACTGCAAAAGAGTCTCTGTTATGTTTATGGATTGTAAGCGATGACATATATGTGGAGGGAATGAATTTTGTGTTTGGGGTAGCACAATCCGGTAAAGGTGCTGTTCTCTCGACCAACAGGCTTGATTCCGTGGAATTGATAAAAAAGGAAGCCATTCACGAGCTCGGGCATGTTTTTGGGTTACCGCACTGCACTAACTATTGCGTTATGCAATTCTCTAATTCAATATACGAAGCGAGAATGAAGCCAGCTAAGCTGTGCGGTAAGTGTTCGATTCTATTGAAATTGAGATTGGAAATTGTTTAGATTTAGGATTTTTCACTCCTTATTGAGCATATACCCTTCATACACTACTTCCGCGGGACCCACAAGATACGCACCTTCTTCTTTTAGCTCCACCAGCAAATCCCCTCCTTTTGTGTGCACCCTAACTGGTACACTCGCATTTATATACCCGAGTTCATTCAATGTAAGCACAGAAGCTGTTGACCCGGTTCCACAGGATAATGTCTCTCCTACCCCTCTTTCATACGTCCTCACACCTATCTCATTCTTTCCCCTCTCTTCTACCATCACAAAATCCACATTAGTCCTGTCAGGAAAAGCAGGGTGCGATTCTATACTTTTTCCTACGGTATCCACATCCAACCCATTAAATGAATCCACAATAACCACGGCATGAGGATTGCCAAGACTTAATGAAGTCAGTTTAATCTCTCCTATTTGTTCATTCACAAAAAACGCCTCGTCTATTTTATCAAACACTGGCTTACCCATAAAAACCCTGATAGAAGTTACTCCAAAACCTCTTTCATCGACTTCTACTTCTGGAATAATCAATCCCCCTAACGTCTCCACTTTCATTCGCCTGCTTCGCACTATCCCTCTTTCGTACACGTATTTGGCGAAACACCTCATCCCGTTTCCACTCATCTCCGCCTCGGAACCATCGGCATTGAAAACTCGCATCCTCACGTCATACGAACTCGTTGTAGGTGCGCATAAGAACAAAACACCATCAGCACCTACGGAGAATCTTCTTCGGCATAGAAATCGTGCGATTTGTCCTTTCTTTTCCTCCCCTATCTGGTCTTCTCGATCGTCTATCAGAATGAAATCGTTACCCCTCGCCTCCATCTTCGTGAATCTCAGTTTCATTTTCCTTCTTTCGTTAATCTGTGTCTATAATGTCACTCACCCAAACCCAAATACGCCCGCAGACTTTGCGCCTGCGAACATGCCTTCGCAAGTAAATAAGGCATTGTCTCGCGTTCGTATATGCACGCATTTATGGACAGATTTCGTGCATTGGAATGAGCCTTTTGAATCAACGGTTTTATTGTCACGGAAGTTGGATAAGCGATATTAAATGCCAACGCCACCGATTTTACATTTGCCTCGCTTATTAAATCACCAATAGTATGACGAGTTGGATAGTCATACTTTATGTGCGTGGCAAGCGATAAAGCCGCTTTTATTCCCTCTTTCAGATCAGAAAAGTACTTCGAGGGGTCTATATGGAGAACGTCAGGCGTGAATAGCACTTCTTCTTTAGTGTCATACACCGCACATAAATCCAATCCCTCCCTTATCGGGTGGATTTCGAGCCTTGCTAACATCTCTGCAAGTGCAGGAGAAACTTTTTCTCCTCTTTCCACCGCTACTTTTCTTTGTTTTATCACCACCTTCCCACCTGCTATTCCCGCAGGTATGCCCAAATTCTGCAATTCCCCTACTATCGGTCCGGGCTTAAGCGACGTAGGTCCTTCCTCTATTACAATATCATGAGGAGCAACTGCACCTGCTTTTATTGGTGCTGGTATTTTCCCCTCCTCTATCACCTTATACAATTCAAAAGCATCCAGATCAGTGAATATCAACGCCATCTGGTCGTCCACGGAGTTCGCCACCTCATCCATCCCGCTTTTCCTAAACGAGATTGAAATCAAGCTATTTCGTGATACTCTCAACCTTGCTTTATCCCTGAATTCTTTTCTTATTCGCTGGAGTTGCTTAGCGCCCAACCCTCTTATTTTTGCTATACCTACTGTTCTATGGGAACCAATCAAATTTTTTATGCTCTCGACTTGCTCACGCTTCCATTCCTTAGCTCGTTTTACCCTCTTTTTTGCTTTCATTATACCACCTTCACCGCATGTCCCATAGTTGTTTTCATATAAATAGAACCTATATTTTGCCAGCCGCGCTCCAAACGTGATTCTACTGCTTTTATCACTGCTATGGCATTTTCTGCTATCTCCTTTGCATTCATATCCTTGCGACCTATGTTTACCCATAAAGTCGTAGTTTTTGACCTTACTTTAACTGTCCCTTTCAACCGCGACAATATCTGTCTCGGGTCAGCCCCCGGAGGAATAGGGTCGGGCATCTTACCACGCGGACCAAGAATAGTGCCCAAGCTTTTACCTACCAGAGACATAAGAGATGCATCGGCAACGAAGAAGTCGTATTTTTTCACCAGTTCTCTTGCTTTTTTCTTATCCATTCTCTTCAGCTCTTCAGGGTCTATCACCTCAGCACCTGCCTCTTTCGCTTTCAATGCAATCTCACCGGAAGCAAAAGCGCCAATCTTCGGCTCCCTGAACTTGTTAGGCAAAACTACATCCACATTTATCCTGCTCTTCGGCTGCTTCAAATCTATATTTTTTAAATTTATGCTGAGTTCCACACTTTCCACAAATCCACGCTCTTTCGATCTCAATGCCTTCTCCACTTCTCCTACTATCTCTTCTGCTTCCATGCTTATGTTATCACCTCATCATACATTCCTTCTTCTATATCCCTCTGAATTTCTTTCGCATCTTTACCTTCCACCTTCACATGCATGGAGACACAGGTGCCTATTACCTCTTTAATAGCACTTTTTAACGAAGTTGCTAACATTTCTTCGCGCTTCTTCTCCGCTATCTCTCTTATTTGCTTTAATGATATATCCCCGACATAATCGGTTGTAGAGTCTGTTTTTGCTTTTTCAATCCCTAAATCTCGCTTTATCAACGCTGACGTCGGTGGCACGCCTACGGTTATATCCACCTTTCCCGCGGTATCAACGGTTATCTTTACTGGAACTTCCATTCCCACGTAGTCCTTCGTAAGCTCATTCACAGTACCCACCACTTCTTTTATATTTACTCCAAGAGGACCCAGAGCAGGACCCAATGGTGGTCCTGGACTCACTTTTCCCCCCTCTACTAAAACTTCAACGACATTCATTTTTCCCTCTTTGCGTTAGTTACATTTGTTTATTTATTGCTGATTTATTCTAAATATAAATCAAAGAAGAATAATAAATAAAAAGATGGGTGTTAATATTGGTGCGATATTAGAGCCAAAAGAAACGAGTTTAGAGGCTCTTTCAGGTAAAATCATTGCCGTAGATGCATATAACACGCTTTACCAGTTCTTAAGCATCATTCGGCAACCAGATGGAACACCACTGAAGGATTCTTCGGGTAGAACGACTTCTCATCTCTCCGGGCTGATATACCGCACGACAAATTTAATAGGGTGTGGAATAAAGCAGATATTCGTTTTTGATGGCAAACCATCTGAGTTAAAAGCAAAGGTTATCAAGGGTAGGTCGGAACGTAGAAAAGAGGCGAAAAGGAAATGGGAAGAAGCGAAGGTTTTGCTTCCAGAAGTAGCGTTTAAGTATGCCCAAGCATCTGCAAGAATTGACATGACGATAGTAGAAGATGCGAAGAGGCTCTTAACATATCTTGGCGTCCCTTGCGTGCAGGCACCCTCCGAAGGAGAGGCTCAAGCTGCTTATATGGTTCGCAGAGGTGATGCAGAGCTCGTTTCCTCTCAAGATTACGATTCTTTGCTTTTTGGCGCACCGGCTATGATAAGAAATCTTAGCGCCGCGAGAAGAAAGGCGACTCCGGAAGTCATTGAATTAAAGGAACTCGAAGAGAAATACGGGATAACCAGAGAAGAGCTTGTGGACATCGCAATTCTAATTGGCACTGATTTCAACCCGGGAATAAAAGGGATAGGAGTTAAAAGCGCACTGAAGCTGATAAAAAGACATCATAGCATCGAAAAACTGATAGCCGAAGCGGAAATAGAAAAAATAGAGGGAATAGAGAACTACGAACTCGTTCGAGATATCTTCTTGCAGCCTGATGTGAATGAATCTTATGAAATAAACTGGGGAACACCAGATGAAGAGAAAGTAAAAGAATTTCTCTGTGAAGAGCACAACTTCTCGGAAGAGCGTGTGAGTAAAGCCTTGGAAAAGATTTTTATGCCAAAAACAAACGTTTCGCAGCGAAGGATAGAGCAGTGGCTATGAAAATTGCAGGCATTGGCTGCTGGAAGGTAATTTTGAAACTTAGGTAATTATCTCCTTAGTTACCCCCACTATTTTGTCAAAATCCTTCTCATTGGGTCTATACTTTGCAAATTCAACTTTTTCACACCAATCCAGACAATCCTGCACCTTTGAATACAGGTCTGCATCCACCTTTCCTCTCAAAGTCTCCATCAATTCGGTCTTTAACAATTCCTTCTTAATGCCCTGTTTATGTGAGAAATAGAAACGTAATGCTTGCGATATCCGTTCGTAGGCGTCCTTTTCACGATTATTTCTGAATAGCCGCTCAGCCTCTTCAACCATTCTTCTCGCCTCACTTGCATAGTCAGCGGAAGCGACTTGCTCCATGGCAAATGGTGACGTTTCCTGTCTCTGCGCTCTTTTCATTTTGAGATATCTGCCAAAAATAAACCAGCCGGTAGCAATAACCCCTGCTATGGGAATAAGGAGCAGTAACCACCAACTCTCTTCTTTCTGCCGCTGCATCTCCTTCTCCAGCTCTTTCTTCAATTGACCCGTGTTCTGACTGATTTGATTGTTCGTTACACGCTTTTCTACGCTTTCTTGCTGCTGATCGCCTGATTGCTGTTGCTCGTTACCATAGCTGGAACTGCGACCTATCTGGATATTGAAAGAACTACCGTAGGACGAATAAGAAGTGGAATGGATATTGGTGCCATTACAGTGATAAATAGTGGTAATGCCCTGTGCCTGGCGTTGTGGCAAGGTATTATTGGCTTTCACTTCGAGATCGAGTGTGTTTGACTCCACCGTTTCGCGCTTGCCCGTTTCGGGATTGGTGTAAGTAACCTTCGCTGCATCCAAGGTGTACTTACCGGGTTTAAAAGGCACTATCGGCTCGCTGTAAGTAAGTACCGACTCTTCCTTCGCAGGCAGCGTATATTCAAGGCACTTTATGTCTAAGCCATTATCTCCAAAAACGTTCCTGTCCACGATTCGCACAGGTATCTCCCGGTTGAACGGGTTTTTAAATTTTAAGGAGATGGTAACCTCATCGCCGACTTTTATCTCCTTGTTATTGCCATAATCAACGAGTTTTTGCACTTCCAGCTTTTTCGCTGCCGTAGCCACAGCCGACGTAACAGCGAAGAGGAATACCAAAAGCAAGAGAATAGCTATCGCCTTTCTCCTCACGCCCATCTCACACAATCACCCTGTATTTACCGTAGATAATATAAATATTCACCAATAATAATATAAAGGTTGCAATGAGAAACCAATCCTTTATGCTGGTCTCTTCCCACTCTCGTTTTATGTGCTCACCGATATTGGAATAAATCTCATCCAGCGTCTTTTCATTCACGGATTTGTAATATTTCCCACCGGTATCCGTGGCAATTGTTTTCAGCGTTTCTTCATCAAGCTCGGCATACTGCGGATTGCCAAAGAAATCATAGCCGATGACTGTCGGTTTCTCAGAACCAAGCCCAACGGTAAAGACCTGTATTTTGTTTGTTTTCGCGAATTGAATAGCTTCCTGTGGACTCACAACACCCGCATTGTTCACGCCGTCACTCAGTAAAATCACCACTTTCTTCTTGTTTGGGATAGAAGTAGCCATGTCAATCGCGAGTGTGAGACCATCGCCGAGCGCAGTTCGCCCTGTTCGCGGCTCTATCCCTCTTAATTTCTCTATCGCCTTATCCTTAAAGGGGGTGAGATAAGAAGCGGTAGTAGCACCGGATTCGAAGATGACAATCCCCACGTTATCCTTCGGCTTCAAGCTCTTTATCAGCGTTTCGGCTGCGCTCTTCGCAGCTTCCAGTCTCGTTGGCTGATAATCGGTTGCCTGCATGCTTCCAGAATCGTCAATCGCTAAGACCACGTTAACGCCCGCCTTAGCACGCTTCAGAGGAATCATCGGGTCTGCAAGACCAACGACAATCAATGCAACAGCGATGGTAAGAATGATAAAAGGCAAATGAGCCCTGAATTTGACGCCGCGTTTGTCTCTATCCGAAGCTTCTTTTACAACACTCAAAGTACTGAATTTCAGCGCTGCTTCCTTACGCTTCTTACAGTAAATCCTGTAAAAATAGTACAGCAGGGGAATAATCCACAGAAATAGCAATACCCACGGTTCTCCAAAACTCATGCACCCCATTTTATTCCGTCTGATGTTTTTTTGGATAAAAGATAGTTGTAATCACATAAAAAAGTGTGAAGTTTGTTATTGTGAAAAGGAGGTAGATAAAAATGCGCAAAAACAAGATCAAAAAGGAAGATGTACTAAAGATTTACACAGATGGTGCTGCAAGGGGTAATCCAGGTCCCGGTGCATGTGCTTTTATTTTTGTAAAAGGGGAGGAAGTTATTTATTCTAATTCAAAGTATTTGGGTACGGTTACTAACAACAAGGCGGAATACAATGCGGTGATAGAGGCACTGAAAAAAGCGGTGGAATATACAAGATGGAATGTACACGTTTATTCAGACAGTGCACTCGTTATTAACCAGATAAATGGCGAATGGCGGATAACAAAGGATCATTTGAAGGTATTATATGACGAAGTAATGCGATATAAAGGGAGGTTTGATAAGGTGGAGTTTTTCCAGGTAAAGAGAACAAATAGGTTCATTGCAGAAGCAGATAAATTATGCAATCATAATTTGGATGAGAATTCGTAGTGTGCAATAGCGGTTGTATCTGAGGTTAAGATAAGAATAGAAAAGCTTACAGGTATTTCTGGAAGTAGAGTTCACTGACGAATAATTCCATAAAATTATCTTCCTCTTCAAGTTTTATATGCTCGACTCGCTTTGCAACGACTTCTGCATCCTCGCGCTTCGACTTTGATATTAACACCTGCCTTGCACCTTCTATTGCAGCATTCCCTACTTTTTTCACCCTTTCCCGTTCAACATCTGGAAGGAGTCCTATACGGATTGCATTCTCGGTATTTGTAAAGTTTGCAAAGCCACCAGCAAGAAAGATGCGGTCTATCTCCTCAAGTTCGATTCCGTATCTATCCAGCAGGACCTTTATGCCCACGGAAACAGCAGTTTTCGCAAGATTTAACTGGTCAATGTCCTTTTCCGACAGACTAATTCCTTCGGCTATTCTGAATTCTTTCTCCGCACCATAGAACTTACCTCTACCATCAATTATCTTCTTGTCCAGAAGTTCAGCCAGCGTGTCTATTATCCCGGAACCGCAAACTCCAACAGGTGCAGCATCGTCAATCGTTTTATACTTAACTTCCCCATTCTCTATTCTCACTTCTTTTATCGCACCGCTTACGCCACCTACTCCACATGTTATGCCAGCGCCCTCAAATGCAGGACCCGCTGCACAGGATGTTGCAATCAATCTGTCTTTGTTCCCGAACACGATTTCTGTGTTGGTTCCTACGTCTATCGCCATACCTACGGACTCGTTTTTGTATAATTCCGTCGCCAGCACGACAGCCAGAGCGTCGGCACCGACAAAACTGCCTATCAGTGGAAGACCATAAACCCTTACCTTCGGGTTTGCCTCGAGTCCAAGTTCTTCTGCGGTTTTGGTTATTGGCATTGTACTCAAGGGTTCGTAAGGGCTTTTGCCAAGCGACTCGACTGGATAGCCAAAGAACAGGTCTCTCATTACCGGATTGCCCACGACCACCATCTCATATACCTTGCCCGGGTCTGTCATGGTTGTAATCATTTCGTTCACCGCGGATCTGATTTCTCTTTCAAGTATGTCCTGCCCTTTTCTTGCAAATTCTATCCTTGAAATTACATTGTTTCCGTATTTGGTCTGCGGATTTTCTCTTGATATAAGGGAAGACACTTTTCCGCTCTCAAGGTCAATTAAATACGCGGCAAGCGTTGTTGTCCCTATGTCAAGAGCGATGCCGTGTAATTCTCCTGTATATCTGCCTATATCTTCTGACTCGCAAAAGACTCTGTCACCCTCCAGGTGCACGAAAGGCTCAAGACTGATTTCCTTATATTCTCCTGATTCTAAAACGTAGTAGGTTCTTCTCTGGACTCGAACGTAAATAGGGTCATCGGTTCTTAATATTCTTGCCTGGCAGGCAAGACGGCGGTGCGTATCTCCGTGTACAAATTTATTTTCCGCTTCGGTCTTATCCGAGAGTGTGCCGGGTGCACACTCAACTTCGACCTGGCACTGCCCGCACTTTCCCTCACCACCGCATGATGCGTTTATGTCTATTCCCAACTCCTGCAGGTAGGAAAGTATGGTCCTTCCCTCGACAAGTTTGGCTTCTTTTCCATACTCCGAGAAAATGATATTCATGACTTCCTTTTCAAAAACTCCTTCACCATTTTTATCGCACACAAATCGCCGCAGATGGAACAGGCATCGCTTTCTGAGGGTCTGCTGTTTCTTATTCTTCGTGCTTCCTCAGGGTTTATGGCGATTTCCAACTGCCTTTTCCAATCCAGGTTCTTTCTTGCATGCGCCATTTCATCGTCCATGAGTCTTGCCCTCTCTCTTTGCCCTTCCTTTACGAGGTCAGCAGCATGCGCTGCTATTTTCGTTACTATCGTGCCTTCTTTTATCTCATCCACGGATGGCAATGCTAAATGCTCTGAAGGTGATACCATGCAGAGGAAATCAGCACCGTACATTCCTGCAATCGCCCCTCCTATTGCACTCACAAAGTGGTCGTATCCCGGTGCGACATCAGTAACGAGTGGACCTAACAGATACAGTGGTGCAAAATCAGTTATATGTTTTATCGTCTTCACAGACGCCTCTATTTCGTCCAGTGGGACATGCCCTGGACCTTCAACCATTGCCTGAACCCCCTCTTTCCTCGCCTGCTCCACAAGCTCACCGAGAACGATTGTTTCCATATATTTCGCACGGTCAGAGGCATCAGAAATGCAGCCTGGACGCATACCATCCCCCAGGCTGAGTGTTAAGTCATACTCTTTTGCTATTTCCAGCAGATAATCATACTCTCTGTAAAAAGGATTTTCTTGCTCGTTGTGAATCATCCATGCGATGAGAAAAGCGCCACCTCGACTGACAACATCCAAGATGCGCTCACTTCTCCTCAATCTCTCCAGTGAGTTCTGATTCACACCTGCATGAATAGTAACAAAGTCTATACCGTCTTTTGCATGTTTCCTTACCGCATTGAACATGTCATCCGCATTCATGTCCACCACTGCCCTTTCGTCAGCCTTCTCTAAAGCCGCCTGGTAGATCGGCACCGTCCCGACAGGCACATTTACTTCTTTCAAAATCGCTCTTCGTGTTTCATCAAGGTCGCCACCCGTAGAGAGGTCCATTATTGTATCAGCACCGTATTTCACCGCAATCTTTGCCTTCTCTACTTCTTCCCCGGAGTTGACGAAATCTTTTGACGTTCCCACATTTACGTTCACTTTCGTGCTCAGCCCTTCGCCAATTGCTTTTAGTGCTATGTCTCTCTTTGCATTTCTCGGAATTACAACTCTACCTGCTTTGAGTCCTCTTTTCAGCTTCTCCAGGCTGAGCCCTTCCGTTAAGGAAACCTGCTCCAAGTCCTTTTCCTCCCAGTTGAAAACGATGCTACTCATCTTATTTGATTATATTCAAGGCAATCTGTATAAACCTTTCTCATAAATAAGAAAATAGAAATTTGCAATTATATGCTTTTAGCATTTTTCTTTTAGGATACTATAAGATGGCTACGAATGCGACATACTATAAAACCTTAACGGAAAAACTGGAGAAGGAAATAGAAATAGCACGAGAGGCAAGGAAAAAGGGTTTTGACCCCTCGCTCCATCCAGAGATAGACATAACAAAAGACCTTGCAGCGCGAGTAGAAGCACTCATGGGAATAAAAGGCGTAGGAGCGAGGATAAGGGAATTAGAGCGAAATGGTTACAGTAGAGAGGAAATAGCATTAAAAATAGGATATGACTTTGTAGAGGGTAAATTCGGCAGATACAAGCGCGTAGAGATCATAGAGAATGCTGTTAGAACCGCAGTAGCGATTCTTACTGAAGGTGTGGTTGCAGCGCCTTTAGATGGTATATCACGTGTTGAAGTAGGCAAAAACGACGATGCCTCCGAGTACATAAAAATATTTTATTCGGGTCCGATAAGAAGTGCAGGTGGGACAGCTCAAGCACTTTCTGTATTAGCTGCCGATAATATAAGGAGAAGAGTGGGATTTGCGGCATATTCGGCGAGGGAGGAGGAAATAGGGAGATATGTATTGGAGGTTTCTGCGTATGAACGGATAAGTGGCTTACAATACATGCCTACCGATGACGAGATAAAGGAAATCGTGAGAAATTGTCCCATTTGCATAGATGGGGACCCAACCGAGGACAAGGAGGTGGGAGGTTATAATGACCTTGAAAGAGTTGCAACGAATAAGATACGGGGCGGGATGGTGCTTGTTCTCACCGAAGGGATGGCAATGAAGGCGCCGAAGATAAAGAGGCATGTTGAGAAGCTGGGTATTGAGGGCTGGGACTGGGTGGATAAACTGGTAAAATCAAAGGTAGAGAAAGGCGAGCGAGATTTTTTGGGGGATTTGATCGCTGGCAGACCTGTATTTGGCAGTCCTGCGAGAAAAGGTTCATTCAGACTTCGATATGGACGTGCCCGCAATTCTGGACTTTCTGCTATTGGAATAAACCCGGCTACAATGTCTTTACTTGAATTCACCGCAGCGGGGACGCAGATAAAGCCAGAACTGCCGGGTAAAGCAGGTTGCGTTGTCCCTGTTGATTCCATTGAAGGACCAGCAGTGAAATTGAAAAACGGTGCGCTTGTCATGTTAACATCCAGCGATAAGTTTGATGATGAAGTAGCAGAGATAGTGGATTTAGGAGAGATCCTCATTGATTATGGCGATTTCTTGGAAACAGGGCATCGTTTATTGCCTGGTGCATACTCGCATGAATGGTGGGTAAAGGAGTTAGAAGAGAAATCAAAGGATGAAGCGGAGAAATGGCGTTTCAAAACTCCGAGTCAAGCCGAAGCATTAGAAATCGCATCACGCTTTGCGGTGCCCCTGCACCCTGCATACACCTATTTGTGGGAAGATATAACAGAGGAGGATAAAGAATATTTGGCAGAATGGATATGCAAAAATGGAATATCCGAGGATAAATCGTTATTTATTCCCAACGATGGAAGAATAAAGACCATTTTGGAGGATTTGCTTGTATTACATCAAACACAAAAAGGGTTTTTAGCGATAGAAGAGCCGGATGCATTGCTAAGATGTTTGGGGATAAATGATGAATTGAGAAGGGATGAATCTGTGAAGATAAAGACGAGACCAAAAGCGCCGACAAGAATAGGCATGAGAATGGGCAGACCAGAGAAATCGAAAGAAAGGATGATGAAACCTGCTCCTCATGCAATCTTCCCTTTGGGAGAATACGGTGGAAAGAACAGGTCGTTGAAGGAAGCATTAAAGGAAAAAGTGATAGAGGTGGAGATTTCGTCTTTTAAAAAATCGCATCAAACATCGGGAGATAATAAAAAGAGCATTGATCTGTGGGGATATTACTGCGAAACGATAGAAAAATTAGGTGTCCCTCATAACAATAAGTTGGACGTAAAATGTGTAAAGGGGCTTATATCACGTCAAAAAGTGGCTGAACATTTAGGTAAGGGGATATTAAGGGCGAAGCATGGTGTGTTCGTATTTAAGGACGGTACGATCAGATATGATTTTACGAATTTGCCATTAACACATTTTAAGCCGAAAGAGATAGGTTTGCGGGTGGAAAAAGCAAAAGAACTGGGCTATTTACACGACATAAACGGCGAGGAGTTGAAAAACGAGACGCAAATAGTGGAGCTCAAGCAGCAAGATGTCATTATCTCAATTAATGCGGCATCGTATTTGCTAAAGGTATCGAACTTTTTGGATGATTTGTTAGAGAAGTTTTATTGCCTGCCGCCTTATTACGGTGCATCACGCAAAGAAGACCTCATAGGAAAACTCGTGCTTGGATTGGCGCCACATACTTCTGCGGGAATATTAGGCAGGATAATCGGGTTCACACGTGCTTCGGCTTGTTATGCACATCCGTTTTTCCATGCAGCGAAAAGGAGGAACTGTTTGGCACCGAATACGGAAGTTTTGGTTATTAATTCAGGAAGACAAAAAATCCAGGATTTGGACTCGTTATATCACGGTGAAAAATCACCTGAAGAACTTGTTGATGATTGCGGCACAACACGAAAAGTGGTTGAGGGAATTAAAACGTACGCATTGAATCCAGAAAATGGCAAATTTGAAGTAAAGGATATTGTGTCGGTGATTAAAACACCGGCACCCCTGCATCTGGTAAAAGTAAGGACTAAGTCAGGCAGAGAATTCGTTTCGTCCCCAGAGCACAGGATTATTGCATGGTCAAATGGCAGAATCAGAAAAAAGAAGATTGTAGAATTGGAGAGCGAGGACAAGCTCTTAGTGCCTGAACAGCTCGAAATTCAGAGATATGAACAGGATATAGAAGAAATAGACCTTCTAAAAGAATTTTCGAAATTCGATAAACTTTCCGGAGATGTAATGGTCAGAGGAGTCAGAGAAGTTGTAGAAAGGGTAGTGAAAGAACTGGGAGGAATAAAATCCACTGCCGGGGAAATAGGAATTGGGAAAAAGACATTTTCAAATTATGTTTATCGTGATAGCATCCCTTTGCCAATCTTAGCCTCTTTACTCCAATTGTCGCACGAGGACTGGAATTCCGTTCCAAAGGAGTGCAAACTCGGCGTTAAAAGGGACCATACGGTGATTCCAAGAATCATCAAGATTGATGAGAGGTTCATGCGACTCATTGGCTATTATCTTGCAGAAGGCTATGCAAGAAGTGTGGAAAAGGGTTTTAATCAGGTCAGCATGGCATCGTGGGAAAAAGAGCTGTGGGATGACATGGCGAACTGCATAAGAGATGTTTTTGGTTTTTCCCCGGGCAGAAAGGAGGGAAAGGGGGTGCTCGTCATATCAAACCGATTGATATACCAGCTATTTGTGGAGGTTCTGGGTACGGGCAAAGGAGCTAAAGAGAAGCGAATTCCACCGTTACTACGGACCCTTCCTCGCGATAAGATGAAGTGGTTGCTGAGGGCATATTTCTCCGGCGATGGCTCTGTGGAAAGAGGCAAGCTCGTGGTCTCCTGTTCCTCGGTGAGCGAGAAACTGCTGCAGGACATTGGATTGCAGTTGCTCAGATTTGGTATATTCTACCGATTAAAAAGTGAAAGAAAAGCTGCTGGAGGAGCGGCGAAACGATTCTACGAGCGAAAAGGTAAAAGCGAAGATGAATTACCGGTCTTTGACCTTCATTATCTCTCTATAAGATCGCGATATGCGAGAAAATTCGGTGAGGAAATCGGTTTCGTAGAGAAGCGGAAGAACGAAGCATTGAAAGCGACATTTGCAAAAGAGAAAGCACCGCGTATCTCCTCGTTTGGTGATGCCGCTCTTGACGAAATAAAAGAGATAGAGCCCATCAAGTCGGAATTTGAGTTCTTATACGATATAGAAGTTGAGGGGCATCATAATTTTTTGGTCAATAACTTTGTGTTAACCAGTAATTGCGACGGCGACGAAGACTCAATCATCCTTCTGCTGGATGCTTTACTCAACTTTTCAAAGCTCTTTCTACCAGAGAAAAGAGGTGGCAGAATGGATGCTCCTCTGGTTCTTATCCCGTTCATCAACCCAAAGGAAGTGGACAAGGAGGCACATAACGTCTCCATTGCAAATGAATACCCACTGGATTTTTATAAGGCAACTTGCTCGGGGAAGCACCCAAAAGAGGTGACGATAGAGACAGCATCGAGCAGAATAGGAGAACCGAAGGATGTTTATGGGTTTGGTTACACGCACGATACAACGGATATTGCAGCAGGTCCTTTGAATTCGTTGTATAAGACCTTAGGTACAATGGTAGAGAAGATGGAAGCACAGTTAAAATTGGCGAGGAAGATAAGAGCAGTGGATGAGTGCGAGGTAGCGGAAACAGTGATAAAAAACCATTTCCTCAGGGATATAAAAGGTAACCTCCGCGCGTTTGGCTCACAGAAGATGCGCTGCAGTAAATGCAATGCGAAATACAGAAGAATACCGCTGAATGGGAGATGTAAGAAGTGTGGTAGTAAGATAGTTCCTACTGTGCACGTAGCAAGTATAAAAAAATATCTTGATGTTTCGTTACGCGTAGCGAAGGAATATCACATATCTGATTACACGATGCAAAGATTGGAACTGTTAGAGAAGGACGTGAATGCGCTTTTTCCCGCAGCGGAGGAGCAGAAGGCATTGACGGATTTTATGTAGCAAACTTTCTTAATTTATCCACGAGCTTCTCAATGTTTTCGGCAGAAAATTCCACACTTTCTCGAGCCATTTCATTCTCGTAGAAGTTTTTATATAAGGCAGTAGCTACACCAAAAAATGTAACAATATCAAACTCCTCAGGCAAGTATCCTGCCTCTTTCGCCTTTTCTCTCAGTTTCACACCAAGCTTTTGAGGCAAACTTATTGAAGCAACTGCCATTGTTAAACATCCTATATTATAGTGCTACGGGGGTATAAATAAATATAGTACGCAGTAATTGCTCAATATTCGGTGGATTTATAATAAACTTTTTAATGTTAAGTTCCTATGTAGAATATTCTAAGAGAAAGGTACTTAAAGTGAGAAAAAAGATAGCAGCCTTTCGACCTGAGAATGTGCTTGAACGGTCGATGGAAAAAGCGAATAGATATGGCTTTGATTTCTTCGGGTTCCCAGTTTTTGAACTTGTGGATAGGAAAGAGGCATTGAGAGAGATAGAAGAAGTTTTTGAAGAGGGAGTGGACATAGTCGTTTTCACAAGTCTAAATGGCGTAAGGAAAGCATTTAGCATCTGTGAAGGCGAAATTGACCTGAAAAAAAATCTCTCAACTGTCATTGTCGGTGCTATTGGTCCGGTTACGAGGAAAGAACTTGAGAAACGCGGTGTAAGAGTTGATTTTATGCCTGATGAGTACAGCGCAAAAGGACTTATGAAGCTACTGGAAGAGCAGCGAGACGTTAAAGATAAAAATATCGTTTTTCTACGGAGTTCTGAAGGTGGTCAGGATATTTTGAACTTTTTACGTGGGAAAGGAGCTTCTGTGAAGGACATCCCGGTATATAAAGTGGAAATAAAAGATTCAGAGGAGGAGAAAAGGCTCTTTTCGGATTTGTTAATTTATAAACCCGATTATATTGTATTCACGAGTTCTTTAACATTTAAAACATTTTTGGAGCTTGCCCGTAAATTTGGAATGGAAGAGAAGATTTTTTCGGTTTTAGAACACGCGAAAACTGTTGCTATTGGTGATTTGACCGCCGAGACCATTCGTAAAGAAGGGATGAAAGTGGATTTGGTTGCGGGAAAAAGCACGTTTGAGGATGTTCTGAAGGGGATAGAGAGATAAAAAAATGGAAATCGAGAACACCTATTGCGAAGCATTTGAGGGATTATTTGTAAGAATATGCATAACAGCGAAAGACGAGAATAGATTGAAGCGAGCAGCTTACGGCGCCACTGCGTTGCCTTCTACGGTATTCGGCGAAGCAGAGGGTGGGATAGAGAAGTGGGTGAACGAGCACGAAACACCAGACGGCAGAAAAGGGGCAGTGATTCAACTCTGGGTGAACTGCGATAAAGGAGATGATGCCGCTAAAAAACTGGAATATGAAATATCGAAACGAATACGGCAGGGAATACTGGTAGTGCCTACGACGTCGGTCTTCAATGCCCTCACTTCTGATTTTGAGCCAGAGGGACTAATTGACACCCTGGATAGAATAGGACACTGCGGCGATGGATACGAAACAATAGAGCAGAGGTTTGGAAGAGAAGTAATAGTAGTACCGATAATGATGGGTGAATTTCTCGTGGAACGTTATTTAGGCTATAAGAAAGGAGTAATGGGCGGGAACTTATGGTTTTTATGTGCGAATTTAGAATCGGCATTAGAGGCGGGTGAAAAGGCACTCAGCGCAATAAACAGGATAGAGGGCGCGGTCACTCCTTTTGATATCTGCGCAGCAGGTTCTAAACCGGAGACAAAATATCCCGAGATAGGACCCACGACTAATCATCCCTATTGCCCAACGTTAAAATATAAAATAAGCGGGTCGAAAGTCCCGGAAGGTGTGAATTTCATTCCGGAGATCGTTATAAATGGTGTTTCGCTCGATTCGGTAAAAGAAGCGATGAAAGCGGCGATAGGTAGCGTAGGGGATGTCGAAGGATTGGTGAAGATTTCTGCAGGGAATTACGGGGGTAAATTAGGGAAGTATAAGGTTTATTTAAGGGATATAATGGAATGATGCCCACCGCTTTTATAATTCACAAACCTTTATAAAAAGGTATCTTAAAAATTTCAAAGGCGAAGGCGAAAGTGAAAAATGCGAACAAAAAGGAAGACCAATCCGCAGATTATTAGACTAATAGAGGATTTAAAAAGGATTGCAAGAGAGAACAGCGCTCCTATATGGAGAGACATAGCGAAGCGATTAGAGAAACCACGAAGAAATTACGCAGCGGTAAATCTGAGCAAGCTAAACAGATATTCCGCCCCGAACGATACTATTTTAGTTCCAGGGAAGGTGCTGAGCAGTGGGAGGATTGAGAAGCCGGTCACCGTTGCGGCATTGGGGTTCAGTAAAAAGGCGTTTGAAAAAATCGGCGAATGCGGAGATGGTGCAGAGAAAGGGAAGTGCATAAGCATTGAGGAGTTGGTAAAAAATAACCCTAAAGGCTCAGGTGTGAAGATTATCGTTTAATAAAACTTTTTAGAAAAAAGTT
Source organism: Methanosarcinales archaeon (assembly GCA_025464645.1). GTDB lineage: Archaea > Halobacteriota > Syntropharchaeia > Alkanophagales > Methanospirareceae > QMVO01. The sequence goes on along the minus strand of JAODGF010000090.1, from coordinate 6,991 downwards.
TTATCAAAAAATAAAGGATTTAGGTTAGGAAAAAGTTTTATCAAAAAAACGAAGGCGATGAGTGAAGAAGTGGAAGTAATAGATGGCGAAGGTCTCATTTTGGGACGATTAGCGAGTGAAGTTGCGAAGCATTTGCTAAAAGAAAAAGAGAAGAAAATAGCAATCGTCAATGCAGAGCAGGTGGTAATAAGCGGCTCCAAAGAGGCAATATTTAGGGAGTACAAAACGAGAAAGAACCGGGGGTCAAAAGAGCAAGGACCTTTCTTTCCCACGATGCCTGATAGAATCGTGAAGCGCACAGTAAGGGGGATGCTCCCCTATAAACGCGCAAGGGGTAGAGAAGCTCTTTCAAGATTGCGCGTCTATCTCGGCGTACCTGACGAATACGAAGAAGTGGAGCGGAAGAAGGTGGAAAATGCGAATGCAGAAAGATTGTCACTCGCTAAATATGTAACCTTAGGGGAGGTGAGTGAAAAGTTAGGATGGGCACCAAAGCAAAGGTAAAGAAGATAGTAACTCAGGTAGGGAAGAGGAAGACGGCGGTTGCACGAGTGACCATAAAAAAGAAGGAAGGGAAGAGTAAAGGTCTTGTGAGGGTAAACAAGAAGCCTCTGGAGATAATAGAACAGGAAGTGGTAAGAGCAAAAATATCAGAACCTTTGTTTATCGCTTCTCAGCTTCCTGATGTTGCCGCTGAGGTTGAGGACATCGAGGTGGACGTAAATGTGAGGGGAGGCGGCTTTATGGGGCAGGCAGAGGCAGCACGAACTGCTATTGCTCGTGGATTAGTCGATTGGACAGGGAATGAAAAACTAAAAGAGACATATCTTGGCTATGACCGAACCTTGTTAGTCAGCGATACGAGGCAGAAGGAACCGAAGAAGTTTGGTGCAAAGGGTGCAAGAGCGAAGAGGCAAAAGTCTTATCGGTAAAAGTAAAATGATTCCAATCAGGTGTTTTACATGCGGGAGAGTAATATCAGATGTGTGGGAGGAGTATAAGGAGAGGATAAAGCACGATGACCCGGGAAAAGTACTGGACGACTTAGGAGTAAAAAGGTATTGTTGTCGGAGAATGCTTCTAACGCATGCAGAGCTGATAGACGAGATAGCACCGTATGAATAAAAATAAAGATAAGGGGAACATGCTCAATATTGTTTGGTATTTGGGATTTAGAGTTTGGAATTTTAGTCCACCAGATATTGAGCATAAACGACAAGGGGGTTGTAGGGTAGCTTGGACTATCCTTCGGCGTTCGGGACGCCGAGACCTGAGTTCAAATCTCAGCAACCCCATTTCTTCAGGTATATAAATAAGGGTTAAAGGTCGATTTACTTGGAAGAAAAGAGAGAGAAATACACGAAATATGAAAAAGCACGCATCATAGGTGCAAGGGCACTGCAGATAGCAGCAGGTGCTCCTGTGCTTATAAAAACGGAAGAAATAGACCCCATAGAGATCGCTATCGAGGAATTTGAGAAAGGTGTTATCCCGATAACTGTGAAGAGAGATAAATAAATCCCCTTTAACTATTCCAATCGAATCTGAACCTCATCCACCAATTAGCAAGGAAAAATTCCAATACATGCAAAGAGTCCATGAGAACAGAGATTTTGCCTTGCGTGAAAGTGGAGAAAAAAAGAGGTGAGGAAATTCGGAGAGCTTTGAAGGAACTCAAACTGCTGAGAACTGATGCAAGAATAACCTCCAACGATAATTTCATTTATTTACCGCTTACAAGAGAGCTAAAAGAAGATGAAAAAGGAGAAATAGAGGTTGAGGAAATTCCAACAAGAGAATTTGAGGTGTTGGAACAGAGAATAGACATAGAAGACCTCATTGGATTTAAACCCTCTTATGAAATAGTAGGAGATATAGCGGTGCTAACCGAGATAACGGCTGGTAATGAACAGCTCGCGGCACATGCACTAATGAACCTGCATAAAAACATTAAAGTAGTTGCAAAACGGATTTCACCCGTGGAAGGTGTATTCCGGAAAAGGAAAGTAGAGATAATTGCAGGCGAGAACAGGACAGAAACGATGCATAGGGAGAACGGATGTAGATACAAGCTTGACCTGGAAAAGGTTTATTTCAATCCGCGGTTGGCGAGTGAACGAAATAGAGTGGTATCGCAGATTGAGTGCAGCGAAAGAGGGGAAATAATAGACATGTTCGCAGGTGTCGGCTCTTTCTCTATACAAATTGCTAAACGAGCGCCTCAAAGCCACATTAGCGCAATTGATATAAATCCCATTGCGATACGGTATCTCAGAGAAAACATAAAACTGAATGGCGTGAGGAACGTAGAAGCAATAGAGGGAGACGTAAGAGAGATTTACGTGAAGTTCAGAAATAAGGCAGCCAGAATAATCATGAACCTGCCGAAAAGCGCTTATTTGTTTCTTTATGAAGCGTTGAGTATGCTCAATTCGCAAGGCGGGATAATCCATTTCTACGATGTGGAATCTTCTTATGTGAGCGCAGGGAAGAGGAAATCGCCTGAAACTGCTATCACCAGAGCGAAGGAGAAATTGATGGCGAAAATAAAAGAGGCATGTGAACGTGAAGGATTTCGTTTACAGTCATTAGAGATACTGGATGCGAGGAAAGTGAAGCCTTATGCTCCGTATGCGTATATAATTGGCATAGATGCAGTGATAAAATGCACCGGATAAGAAAAATACTGGCAATTGGATATTCTGTCAGGCATATCGTATGCTCCGGGAGCAGAGCAGGGTATGAGATGTATGCTGCCGATGCCTTTGGCGATGTAGATACGAAAAGATGTGCCAAAAGACATTTCCTCTTGAACCCATTTCAGCTTCATGCTGGTGTCAAAATGCTTAATGTGGAGATAGACGGCATAATTATCGGGTCGGGCTTTGAGAGCGTGGACCTTGATTTCTTAACCGCAGATGATATGAATAGGAAGATATTAGGGAATGCACCAGAGCTCACGAAAGAAGTATCGAATAAAGCATGGCTTTCAGCTCGATTGGACGATTTAGGTATCCCACATCCTCGCACCTGTACCGGCAGAGAAATAGCAGAAGGAGAAGAAAAGGCGAAGCACTTTCACTATCCTGTGGTAGCCAAACCCGCTTACGGCGGAGGAGGAACTGCTAATTTCTTTTGTCGCACTGAAAAGGAGTTAATTCGATGTGCAAAACAATTGCCGGAATTTCTATTCCAGGAATATATAAAAGGGACCCCCGCCTCGGTTTCGCTCATTTCTACAAAAAGGGAGGCAGTTTCGGTATCCGTGAATGAGCAGTTGATAGGCTTGAATTCGCTTTCTGCTCCTGGACCCTTTGTCTATTGCGGGAACGTCTCTCCGTTGGTAACGAAATTTTCAGTTTCGGAGCGGATGTGTGAACTTGCAGAGGAATTAACGCAAGAATTAGGATTGGTGGGCTCGAACGGCGTTGATTTTGTTCTTGCTGACGATGAACCTATTGTAATAGAAGTGAATCCACGCTTTCAAGGTAGTTTAGATACAGTGGAACTTTCTACGGGTTTAAATTTGGTAGATGCGCATGTGAATGCAGTAAAAGGGGAGATATTGATGGAACGGGTGGAAGTAAGAAGATATGCCGCAAAGGCAATTGTGTTTGCAAAGCAAGAAGGAATGGTGATGGGAAATTTAGATAGGGATGGAATAGTTGATATTCCAGAGAAAGGCAGAATTATAAGGCGTGGAGAACCGATATCCACGGGAATAGGGATTGGTGACAGCAGGGAATGTGCTCTTGCAGAAGCGATGTTGATACGCTTCAATGCGGAATCCAAATTAACGGCAGGAGTAGGGGAATACTCCCAAGGTCCATGAGCCAGGGCGGGAGTATTTTTGCCTCAGAGGTCCTTACCGGCAAGTTGCTTATTACTGTTACATATTTATATACTTAATATTCTCACACTATTGCATGAAAAGCTCAGCAATTTCCTTGGTAAAGCTGCTAACAAAGAAAAGTTTGAGGTGGTTAAAATCATAGACATACACTGTCATTTGACGTTCAAGGAATACGATGCAGACCGGGAGCAGGTAATAGAGGAAGCGAAGCAGGTATTAAAGGGCGTGGTGACAAGCGGGGTAGAACCTGAAGATGCGAAACATGCGTTAGAGCTTGCAGAGATGCACGAAGGCTTCGTTTTCGTTACCCTCGGGCTCCATCCCATACACGTGGCGGAGAGAACAGACCAGGAGATAGAGGAGTATGAGGAGTTTATAAGTGATAACAAGCGAAAAATCGTGGGCATTGGGGAGATAGGACTTGACTACCATTGGATAAGAGACCCGTTAAAGCTAAAGAGAACGAAAGAGGTATTTGTGGAGTTTCTGGGGTTAGCGAAGGAGCTTGATATGCCTGTTGTGCTTCATCTGCGTGGCACTGGTAGCGAAGCGATAGAAGAAGGTTTGAAGATTATTTCGGATGAAGACGTAAGGAAAGCGGTTTTTCATTGCTTCACAGGAAAGCCGCAGCTTGCGGAGCAAATATGCGAAGAGGGATATTACCTCTCACTGCCTACATCAATAGCGAGAAGCAAGAGCATGAAGAAGGTGGCGAAGCGAGTACCTCTTTCCTTTTTACTCACCGAGACAGATGCACCCTATCTCTCGCCCATCGAAGAGGAGGAGAGGAATGTCCCGCAGCACGTAAAAGTGGTGTATGAGGAGATAGCGAGACAACGGAAGATTGATTTTGATACGACAGAAGAGGAAATAGAGCAGAACTTTGACCGGTTGTTTGCAGTTGATACTAAAAAATGAAAAAATAGAAAAATACTTATGTGATAAAGACACATATCTGTTCAACTCCATGAAAAATCCCAAATCATAACCCCGGTACTCAATTTGCCCCAAATAGCTCATTTTTACTTCTCCTTTCTACAAATACAAAACGAAGAGTGAAGAATGGTTGAAATAGACCTGAAGAGAGTGGATGAGATAATAGATAGATATAAAGGAGAAGAAGGGGTTTTAATTCAGTTGCTCCTGGACATACAAAGCGAGTTTAATTGGATACCCAGGGAAGCGATTACACGAATAAGCGAGAGGTTGCGGATTCCAAAGAGCCATATATACCGGATAGCCAGTTTTTATAAAGCGATGAGCTTGAATCCGGTTGGTCGCCATATAATACAGGTATGTCTGGGTACTGCCTGCCAAGTGCGTGGAGCACCAAAGATTTTAGACCGGGTAGAAGAGAACTTGAAGATAAAAGAAGGGGATACAACACCAGACATGCGATTTAGTTTGAGGAGGGTGAATTGCCTTGGTTGCTGTGCCATGGGACCGGTGGTAGTGGTAGATGGAGATTATCACGGCAAGGTAACGCCAGCAATGGTAGAAGATATTTTGGAGAAATACGAGTAGATGAGGGAGAGATGAGGAAATGCCAAGATTAAACTCGAAGGAGGACTTGAAGGCACTGAGAAGGAAGATTGTAAGCATGCGAGACTTGAATAAGCCATATATCACGCTCTGTTCCGGAACTGCGTGCCGTGCTACGGGTAGTGATGCGGTTGCTGCGGCAATACAGAAGGAATTGGAGAACCAGGGTTTAACAGAAGAGGTAGGCTTACGGAGGACAGGTTGTCATGGCTTTTGCGAACGAGGACCTATCATTATCATTTATCCTGAGGAGATATGCTATCTCGGCGTGACGCCCGAAGATGTGCCGGAGATTATCACGAGGACCATAAAAGGAAAGGAGATTATTGAGCGGCTTCTTTACACTGACCCAAACACGGGCGAGCGAGTGGTTCATGAACAGGATATTCCATTTTACAAATATCAAACCCGGCTTGTTTTTAGTGGTAACCTCTGGGTTGACCCGACAAATATTGAAGATTACATCGCGCTGGGTGGCTATCGTGCATTAGCTAAAGCATTGTATGAGCTCACGCCAGAGGAAGTGCTGGAAGAAGTGAAGCGAGCGAATTTGCGGGGTAGGGGCGGCGGTGGTTTTCCCGCTGGCAGGAAATGGGAGACCACCCGAAATGCTCCCGGTGAACCCAAATACGTGATCGTGAACTGTGATGAAGGCGACCCTGGAGCCTACATGGACCGGTCAATAATGGAAGGCAATCCGCACCGTGTTCTTGAGGGTTTGACCATCGCTGCTTATGCCATCGGTGCTGCCCAGGGATTCGTTTACGTGCGTCAGGAGTATCCACTGGCGGTGAATAATCTTGCGATTGCACTCGAACAAGCGAGGGAATACGGATTACTTGGAGATGCAATACTGGGCTCGGGATTCGCGTTCGATGTGAAGGTGCATCGAGGCGCAGGCGCTTTTGTCTCCGGCGAGTCCAGTGCGTTGATGAATGCGATAGAAGGGAAGGTGGGGGAACCAAGACCTAAATATATACACACTTCAGAAAAAGGTGTCTGGGATAAGCCGAGCAATTTGAATAATGTGGAGACATACGCAACTGTACCACTAATAATAGAAAAAGGTGCCGATTGGTTCAACTCGATTGGCACTGAGGGCAGCAAGGGCACAAAGATCTTCTCGCTTGTTGGGACGGTAAACAACACAGGTTTAGTAGAAGTCCCCATGGGCACCACGTTGCGGGACATAATATACAAAATAGGCGGTGGAATTCGTGGTGGCAAGCGATTCAAGGGTGTGCAAACAGGCGGACCCTCAGGCGGAATAATTCCTGAGCAGTATCTTGATTCGCCGGTGGATTTCGATGAACTCACGAAGTTAGGTTCAATGATGGGCTCAGGTGGCATGATTGTTATAGACGAAGATACATGTATCGTGGATTTAGCACGCTATTTCGTGGATTTTCTCTGCGATGAATCGTGTGGCAAGTGCGTGCCCTGCCGCGAGGGCTTGAAACGGATGCGTGAGATATTGGAAGATATAGTCGCCGGACGTGGAAAAGAAGGCGATATTGAACTGCTGGAAGAAATTGCACTGGTAATGAAAGAGGCATCGCTGTGCGCATTGGGAACGACAGCCGCTAATCCTGCTCT
>JAODGF010000089.1 GCA_025464645.1 Methanosarcinales archaeon | reverse complement strand
ACAAGTTATTGAGCAAGTTCGTTATGCAGCAAAACGCCTTTTCTATCCCGTCCTTGTCATAATATGTTAACGACTCTTTTTGGCTACTGATGAAGCGGTAAAAGGTTGACTGAGGAATTGGATCTTTTCCCTGTTTCTCCCGGTTATCATTTATCTCTCGAAGGATATCGGACATCCTTCCTAAAGGCTTGTCTTTGAGCCGCTGGTTGATTAAAACGAAGTCGTCCATGGTAAGTGGGATGCTCTGTTTTCCAAGATACCGCAACTGTTTGAACGCCGGATCAGTAGATGTCCATTGGTTTATCCGTTTTCTAAGAGCTCTCGGTGATACCGGGATACTTTTGGCTAGTTTCACAACATCGCTACCTGTATATCCACCCTTTCCAATCTGGCACCCTGTGAGAAAATCCAAAACGTGTTTTTTGCTAATTCTCATAGGTATCCCTATGAGACTAAATCAAAACATGTTGTTTAATTTGACGGAAAGTTCCGATTCTGGGAAAATGCCCACTATAAAGGTTTAAGACACCATGAAATCTTATATAAGCGATTTTTTTCAATGTCTGTTCATTCAAATTCAAAATCCAACCGAATTCCGAGCCGATGCCTGCTCGCAAAAGTATCCTATTGCAGGGATAAAATCTTTCTTTCGTGATAAAGTTCTTGGAATAACACATTTATCATCCTGTATTTTTACGGCGAACGCTTTTTCTATTATCCTCCCATCTCCTTTGACCAAAATCTCTTCTCCCTTTCGTAATGGATTTGTGATGAGGAAAGCGACCAAATCGTATTGCTTCTCCTTACGTAAGCGCTCCATCTCAGATTTAATATCCCCTTCTTTCGCACCTATCTCATCCTCATCCAAAGCCATTATTTGACCCACACCCACTTTTTTCGTGCCCAGCATATATTCTTTAAAATCATGAAGCAGGATTTCTCTGGCGCTTTTCCCCCTTATATTTATACTCGTGGTTAAAAGTTCTTTGCCGTATTCTTCTATCTCAACATCGAGAATACCAGCCAATTTATGTGCAATTTCTTTATCTCGTTCCGTGGTGGTGGACAATGTCAGGATTAAGGTATCAGATAGAATGCCAGAGAGAAGTAATCCCGCTATCTCTCGCGAAATATCCATTTGATGAAGAAACATAAATCCAGCAATGATGGTGCATGTACTGCCAATAGGTTCATTGTGAACATGGATAGGCATCAGTGTGGATATGTCTCCAACCCGGTGATGGTCAATAATCTCCAGTATCTCGGCTTCCTGTACTCCGTCAACCGCCTGCGAAATCTCATTATGGTCAACCAAGATGACCTTTTTTCTTACTGGATGCAGTAAATCCGTCCTTGTGATTATACCTATCAAACGGTTGTCACCGTTTACCAGTAGCACACAGCGATATTTAGATTCTGCGACTTTACGTCTTATCTCAGAAATCCTGGTATAAAGCCCTGCTACGGGCACTTCTTTTGACATTATAGAATGTAGAGGCGTTGATAGAGCAAATAACTTGGCGGTATCAAACGTGTGGTACGGAGAAGAAACAACTAACGTTCCTTTTTTGCTTGCTAAAGAGATGACTTCCTGGCTAATGGTGGAATTGCCGGTAATTATAAGTGCAGAACATCCAGAATTAATTAAATCTATTTGAACATCCGTCCTGTCGCCAAGAATAACGACGTCACCCGTCTGGATTTCGTTTAAAATCGTTGATTTCTGCATTGCTGCAATAAATATTCTACCACTTAGTTTCTCAATGTTCTTGGGATTGGTAATCACTTTTGCGTCTAAGGTATCAACCAGAATATTCAGGTCAATCGGAGTCGTTGATAAGTCACCAAACCCCATGGTACTAATATAATGTTCAGCGATGTCTTTCAGACCAATAATTCCAGATAGCCTTTTGGTGGAGTTTACGATGGGAACGGTGCGAATACCCCTTTCTCTCATCAAAGAAGCGACATCCTTTAGGGAATCGTAGGGTGAAGCGACAATGGGTTTCTTCAATTCCATATCACTGGCAGTAGGTGCGAGACTTTCTATCTCGATTGGAGGCTCAAAATCAAATTTTTCGAGTGCAAATTTTGTTTCGCTATTTATTTCGCCAGCCCTTGCGGGAATATACAGGTATCTCTTATCAACCATATTTTTGAAGTATGCATACCCGATAGCGGAGCAGATGGAATCGCAATCAGGATTTTTGTGCCCGATAATAAATACTTGTTTCTGGTTCATCTCTTCTCCCACCTATACAAATCCAGCACTTGAGAAAGTGTCTTACCTCTCTTTATCTCCTCCCTTACTCGTTCCTCGTTCTTCCATACCTCTTTCGCACGTCTTGCTATTTCATACGCGTGCTCCTTTGGAACGACCACAACACCATTGTCATCGCCTATGATCCAATCTTCTGGTTTCACTTCCTGTCCGCCGCACTTTATCTCAGCATTTATTTCTCCAAATCCCTTTGGCTCACCCGCATTTGGCACCACGTATTTTGCAAAAACCGGGAATCTCAATCGCCTTATTTCCCCTACATCCCGCACTGCACCGTCTATAACGATACCTGCAATTCCTCTCTGCTTACAACTCCACGATGCGAGTTCACCCCAGGGTGCAACATCCTTCGAGCCTGCATAAACTACAATTACATCTCCTTCCTTTGCTACATCTGTTGCCTCTACCGGTTTTGCCCAGTCGCCCTCAAACGTCTGCACGGTTACCGCCTTACCCACGAGCTTTATATCCTCAAATAGCGGTTTTATATCCCGCATCACTCCTTTACGATGCATTGCATCTGATATGTTCGGTGTGGACACCTGCATAAACAACTCGAAAATCTGTTCATCCAGTGCTCTCTCCCTCTTCCTTGCTCCTTTCTCCATTCCCAAATCCATGCTTTCTCTTATCTCTACCGTTGATTCACGCACCTTCGCAGACCTCGTTATGTTCCCACCAACAATAACAACCTCAGCGCCCAAATTCACCGCTTCTGATGCCATTTTCGCATCCAAACCACCTGCTACTGCTAATGGTGTGTCTATCGCAGCAGATACTTTTTCCAGCAAATTCAGTGTATCCATACCTCGCATCTGCTGGTCTATCCCTACATGCACACAGACGTAATCCACACCCATCTCTTCCATCTCCTCTGCTCGCCTCACCGGGTCCTCTACGTTCATTATATCAACCATAATCGCCACACCGTATTTATGAGCAGATTTTACCGCCTCTTCTATCACGGCATTATCCGCAACTGCAAGTATAGAGACCACAGAAGCGCCTGACTTCGCTGCCATCTCCACTTCTATTGCACCGGTATCCATCGTTTTCATATCTGCTACTATTTTCACGTCAGGAAAAACCTCTCTCAGCATTCTTATTGCATTCATTCCTTCGCTTTTTATCAATGGCGTTCCTGCCTCTAACCAGTCAGCACCACCTTCCAAACTCTCTTTTCCTATTTCTATCGCTCTTTTCAGCTCCAACACATCAAGGGCAACCTGCAGTATCTTTTTCTCCATGTTGTAGTCCATTAATTAACTTGATAATCAGCAGAGAGCGCAGAGACGTCACTTTACCCTTATCACGCTATACTTCTCGCGCATCTCCTTTGTGATAAAACCAATTCCGCATCTATTCCCTACTATCTCTATTGCTATCAGCTTATCCGGGTTCTTAAGGTTCACTTTTGGCTTTCTACCATTTATCTTCTCTACCAGGTCGTAAAAGTACCCGCCAACCTCTCTTTCTACCGCCTGGCTTGAAATATCTTCTTTCATTCCCCTTCTCTCAACTCTGAATCCGAAAGTATCCCCTGGCTCGATTTCATCTATATACCGCTCTATTCTCCTCTTCAATATCTCTATCACGTTCTCCGGTGACACAAAGAACGCATCATCAATGGGGATAACCCTGTTTAAATGTGGATATCTTTTATTCTCTGCATCCTCCAGGAACTCCGCTATATCTACCACTCTTCCTACCAATACATCTTTGAATCCGGAACGTTCGAACTCCCCCTCTTCTTCCAATTCCTTCAATAACTCCGCTTCTGTATTCCTCCCCGCTATTACCAACACGTTCCAATTCTCCAGCATTTTTCATCCATTATTTTTTAACTATAAGATAAGATAAATTTTGTCTATATGCGAGGCTGGGTATGAACAAAACGAATAGAGTAATGCAAAGGGAGGATTACGAAACTTTTCTGGAACTAACGAGCGTGGTTCAGGAAATGGGCGAGCTTGTAGATGCTGTTGTGGTTGAAGGCGCCCATGACAAGGAGGCATTGAGGGAGATGGGGATTACGAAGGAGATAGTGATGTATTCCTCAGGGTCCTCTTATGTTGACTTCCTCGATTACCTGAGGAGCAGATACAAGCGCGTAGTTATTCTAACCGACTATGACAGAGCAGGGAAGAGATTTAACAAGAAATTGTCCGCAGGGCTGGAACGCGCGGGTATAAAGGTGGAGCGGAGATATAGGGAAGAAATAGGTAGGATATTAGGCATCAGAGGTATGAAGTGCATAGAATCAATAAATTCGTTTAGAAATAAAGTTCTTGCTTTGCAGGATTTAAGTTAAGGATTTCTTCTTTTTATCATCACGCATACATCATGCACTACTTTTATGTCATTTTTGCGGCAGAAATTTATTGCGTGCTCGGATTCTGAACCCGGCTGCAGCCATACTCGTTCTATTCCCAATTCCTTGCATTCCTCAACTATCTTCTCTGTTACCTTTGGTGGGACTACGATGTCAACAATGTCGGGTTTTTCAGGCAGTTCGCTTAACGAATGATAGCACGGGTCGCCCAGGACTTTGTCAATATTGGGGTTCACGGGGTAAACCACATAGCCCGCCTCTTTCAGGTCTTTATATACCTGATGCCCGTACTTCGCAGGGTCTCTCGAAACGCCGATAACTGCAAAAACGTTTTCTTTCCTTATAAAGTCTTTTATCAGGTTCGTGTCCATTTTATCCTTTTATACTCTTTCTTTTACTATCTTTCTTTTAAACTTTTGACATTCTATTTTTTTAATTGTTGGGGACTATGTGTATATACCGGCAGTGCATGGCAGATGGGTTACTACTCATGGACCATGACCTCCTTGATAAAAATGAGATACAAAAGATTATTTGTATTGCTCTGTACGAGTTTGGTGATCGCGATGGCAATGGCAGGATGCATCCAGCAGGAAATAACAATCTCTGGGACTGTTACCGACTATTCGTCGGGTGAACCTTTGAAGGGCATAGAAGTCGTGGCTTATACCTATCAACAACCGCCTTTGGAATATCTTCCACCTCTTGGAGAAAAGATAACGAAGACGAGCAGCGATGAAGAAGGAAGGTATGAACTTCACGTTCCGGCGGATTACAAGAATAAGAAAATAGTCGTATTCTGTCACGATGCAATAGAAGGCTGGAAAGTAATAAACATTATCGAGCCTACTGGAGGGATAGACCTCGTGTTTGGTGTCCCCGTTCCGACAGAAAAACTTTCGATAAGTACGGACAAGTACGAGTATGCCGAAGGGGAGGTTGTGACGTTCTGGATTGAAAACATCTGCACTGAGACGGTAAATCTGATGAACGGAGCGCCGTGGAAAATACAGAAAAAGACAACTGGTGAATGGGAAAACGTGTTCGTGCCGATGGGCATTCAGGTAATCATACCGATTGTACCGGGTGAAAACATGTCCTGGAGCTGGAATCAGCGAGGACAGGATGGTAATTATACCTGGAGTGGAACGTATCGCGTGGTGTTGGAATACGAGGGTGGTGACGTCAAAACTGAATTTAAAATATGCAGAGCTACCCAACAGAACAATTCAAAAGCTTTCTTAATGGAATGACTATGGCACAACAACTTCTCGCTCAAACGTCAGTTCTTTTTGCACAGAGAAGTTGCCTTTAAACGACTGATAATGCTCTATCTCTTTTTGACATATCTTTTGCCATTCTGAGTGTGTGCTCCAAGTTCCGGAGAACTCATCCGTTGTCTCAAAGCTATGTGATTGTCTTTCTCCAGGCGCCGAAATGGTCTTTATGCTGCTGGATTCTTGCTTTTGGATCTCTAATACATCGAAGAATTCGTTTACTCTTGTGCCTGTGCCGCCAAAGATCGCAGGGCTCTCAAATTTCTCTGTGTTTATTAGTCTGTTTGTTGCATTTCCCCGGAAGTTTATCATCTTCTGATGGAAATAGTTTGGATCAGCAGGATTACTTATGTTGGCGGATTCATTCAATATCTCTCTTGAATCCATTGCAAACTTGCCAAATCCTTCCATGTGCTCTTCTACGTCTATTGCGGCATTCCAATCCTGGACTTTTTTATCTATGGCGACATATCCCGTGCCTTGAACTGATGACTTCTCTTTGAAGTTTTGTGCTTCCTCTGGTGGCTTTAGCAAACCTGGTATGCCATTCGGAGGCGGTGAATACTTTGTTATTGTTAATGTTGTGGTGTCGGTATCTGTTGCGCCATTATTATCGGTTACTTTTAGGCTGATATTGCCTGAATAGGGTGCTGTGAATGTGACTGTTGGCATAGCTCCAACTGCGTCATCAAATTCGCCATCATCGTCTAAATCCCAGTCATAGCTGACGATTGTGCCGTCTGGATCGTAAGAGCCGGTGCCGTCAAAGGTTATTGGTACAGCGATATATTCTATGACGTCTGCGTAAGGTCCGTTTGCGTTTGCTATTGGTGGTTGGTTTTTTCTCATATTTCTTGAATCTATAAATAACCTATCTGTATCCCACATAAAAGTTAGGATGCCGATGTAGTCCCCTCCAGGAACATCAATAGGACCGAATTCAACGCTAAGTGCTGAGAGATTTTCTGTATTTGCGCTGACATTGTATTCAAATGTTTCATTACCAATTAACTCCAAATTAAATGTGCCGTTGGTAACATCCACTAAGTTAGTTATAGTGAGGTCGACCTCTACGGAGTCGTTTATCTCATACGGAAGATCTCCATTAATTTCAATACCATATGCGGTGAATGTTATAGCATCAGAGGCAAATATTACCGTAACATTATGCTGGAAATCAAAGTATTCTAAGTATGCTGGTGGGATTGTCGTTTCAGCCCCAAGCACAGGATGAATTGTGTAGTTTAATGTCTCTCTTTCATATGGAGGAATGCTTAGGTTCCAAGAGTGTGTGTCATGAGATATTTTAGCATTTATTGGATATGGGAAAGGATTTTCGGTGGTGATAATTACTTCATAAGTTGTCATATTCACTCTTGCAAGAGTTGTTTTTATTGGATGGAGAATAACTGCTAGATTCTCCAATTGACTAGCAGCAATTTCACCGTTTCCGGTTAAATATGATTTTATCGATAGATCAGATAAGATTGTTTCGCGTGTAGGTTTAAAAATTCTAGACATGTGTCTTACAAGATAGTTTCCACGATCTGTCTCGCTGAACACCGTACAAGAAACAAGACTGCCGTCTTTTGGTCTGACAGCATAGTCAAATCTAAACGTTTTGGATTCTTCAGGTTCAATTGATTTTCTACCACCATCTATCACATGCCAGAAATCATTGTTCTGAAAAGACGTAACTACCCAAACATTTACAGGATTATCTCCTGTATTTTTCACATTAACTGCTGTATAACATTCCTTTTCATCCCAACATAATCCTAATATGGTTTCTCCTTTAGAAACATCCCTAATATCTAAGATTTCTATTTCAGGTATTTGCGGTGGCTTAGAATCTTTAATCTGTAATATTCCCGAGACAGTATTTTGCGTAATTTTGTCGCTCTTCAGAGAGATATCTGAAAATGTGTTTGATGTTATGGTTACCATTATAGAATCTTCTGTTAGAGCCCCTAAATAGTACATCCCTTTTGAAATACTATAAAGTAAATTAGCAGGAAGGGATAAATATCCAAGAGATATGCTTATTAAAGAATCAGAAATATCGAGAAAGGCTATACGTAACCAATCCGTATCCTTTGCTAATTCTTTTTCATAGAATTTGCATGGTATATTAACTTCTTTATAGATTAAATTTTCGATTCTGGTATCAGCCAAATTTCTCTTATTCAAATCCTCGGAATAAAGTGATTTTTGACCTTCAGGGATTATACCAAAATTG
>JAODGF010000088.1 GCA_025464645.1 Methanosarcinales archaeon | reverse complement strand
GGTATATAAATAACTATTCCTTTGTGTTGTAAAACCATATCCTAATGAACCTCTTTAGGGTCGAAACTGCGGATGGCGAAAGGGAAACCATCCCCGAAGGCGCTATCTTTTATCCCTTCGCTTATTATGTCTATATCTCGCCTTATCAGTGGCTTGATAACAGCGATGAAGCGATAACCTTACTGTTAGATAAGGGATTACCAGAGCGGGAGAAAGTGGAATAGAATGAAGCTAAAACTAAGTTCGCCTCAAGACTGTGTCGCCGATTTCACTTACAACTTCTTCTGGCAGCACAGAGGAACAAAACTCAATCCGACAGATACAATTCCCTCTCAATGCGGCACGAGTTACTCGTATGAAGACGTGGTTGAGGCGTTGAAGAACGGCGAAGACGTGCATATTAAAGGAGACGTGGGCAAGAGGCTTGGCTCCAGCCTGGGTGTCGCCCTCGTTTATTTCGGTGGCAGTGGAAGGGAATTGCCTGAAGTAGGGTCTATAATAGTAGATGGCAATGCAGGCTCCTATCTTGGAATGAGCATGCTTTCAGGTGCTATTTATGTTAAGGGCGAAGTTGAAGAACCTGTTGGCAATGTCATACAGGTAAAGTCCGATTTGGACGGCTACAAGAAATTTGTTTCGATTACCTGGCTCTTGCACCATATAGAGGAAATAGAAAGGGGATACATACTTGAGCCAAACGAGTTCAAAGAAGATGAGCTGCTTCTTAAAGACGGAATTTTGAGAAGCACACTTGCTGCTCGTTGCAGGAGAGCGGCAAAGGTGCATGTAAAAGGAGACGTTGGGATAAGCGCAGGCATATTGATGCGGAAAGGTTTAGTATTGGTAGATGGAAACGCGGGGATGAACGCTGCTGCTTTGCTCTCTGGCGGTAAAGTTGTAATACTGGGCGATGCAGCCGAATTCTTAGGTGTGGAGATGAGAAAAGGGCTTGTATTCGTAAAGGGTAATTGTAAAGGCTTTGTAGGTGCAAAAATAACCGGTGGCAGGATAATTTGCAGAAGGACAAAGCCAGTTCCGCCGGTTAAGGAAAAAGCACTTGAAAAGGAAGATTTAGCGTTGCTTGCTGAGTTCGGACTCTCAGGTATGATTACACTGAATTATGGAAGGTATGAGGTTTGAGTTCTTTGTTAATCTTATTTATTAATGCAGTGTGCTATTATAATGTATGCAAAGCAAGAAACAGAAGGACAAAACCTTAGAATGCCCGAGATGCTGGGTAGCGATGAAGAAGGAGGAAGTGAATGTGCTGGGTCCCAATGTTATCATAGATGTCTGCCCCAAATGTCTGGGTGTATGGTTTGACAATAACGAACTCAAAAAGGTACTTGGAGACCGAAAACTCGCCGATTATCTGACACAGCATGTCGGCACGCAGAGTAAGAGCGAACTGGTATGCCCTCGCTGCGGCTGGTTGATGGACTTAGAATATGCAGAAGATGTAGAGATAGACGTCTGCCTTAACTGTAATGGTGCGTGGTTGGATGCGAGCGAATTGGCAAGACTGAAGGAGAAATCCGAAGCAGGTTATACGGGCGACAAAGAGGCAAAAGCCGTAGAAGAGTGGGAAGAGATGGTGGCTAACCGGCGCAGAAGAGGTCTGAACAGCTTATTTGGACGGTTGATGCACTGAAAACATTTCTTAGACCTCTTCCAAAGCATTGCAAAAATCCGCAGGTTATTTATATACTCCTACTATTATAAGTAAAAGTCAAGAGGTAAAAAATGATTGAGAAAAGAAAACAAGAGGAGAAAAAAATGGCACAGGCAAAACTTGGTGATATTGTTAAAGTCCATTATACGGGCAAATTGGAGGATGGCACGGTATTTGATACTTCCGCTGATCGCGACCCTCTGCAATTTAAAATAGGCGAGGGTCAGATAATCCCGGGTTTTGAACAGGCTGTGGTCGGGATGAACCCAGGCGAATCGAAAACCATCAAGGTCCCAAGGGATGAAGCGTATGGTCCACGCCGTGAGGAATTGGTGGCGGTGGTAGATCGGAACCAATTGCCGGCGGGCTTTATACCTGAGGTCGGTCAGCAGTTACAAAGCCGTCAACCGGATGGTCAAACAATTGTAGTCACGGTGATCGATGTCTCCGAATCGAGCGTGACGGTGGATGCCAACCATCCTTTGGCTGGGAAAGACCTGACTTTTGATATCCAGCTCGTAGAAATCGTTTAACCGTTTATGGTCAGGGTATATCCGGTAGTAGAATTGTAGAGTGATGATAATTACAGGCAGTTCTATTTGGTAATTAAGATCTTCTACCACTTATACCCCTCCACACCTCCCTTATCGCATTCGATACCACCCCACTGGCGAATTCAACCACAGGCAAACCTGCAACCATTGCCTGGGTGACCACGGGATCGTAAGGAATGTATCCAACCACTTCTATTCCGCGCTGCCGGCAGAACTCGGTAATTCTTTTGCTGTTCTTCTCATTAATGTCGTATTTGTTGATACAGACGGTTGAAGGAATTCCAAAATGTCTGGTCACCTCCAGGATTCGTTCGAGGTCATGTAGTCCAGACATCGTGGGCTCGGTAACGATGAGTGCAAGGTCCACGCCAGTCAAGGATGCAATTACCGGACAGCCGATGCCTGGCGCTCCGTCAATCAGAATGAGTTCACAATTTTCCTTTTCTGCAACCTGCTGTGCGCGATTTCTAACAACTGTGACCAGTTTTCCAGACGTTTCTTCCGCGATATTCAGCTCCGCATGCGCCATTGTGCCATAGTTTGTCCTTGATACAAAGGCATGCCCAGAAACACGTTCTTTCAACGTAAGTGCATCCTGCGGGCATGAAAACACACAAGCGCCGCAGCCCTCACAACGTGCGGGATTGACCGCATAACCTGATTCTTCGGTCATCGTGATTGCATTGAACCTGCATGTTTCTTTGCATATACCGCACTCGGTACAGAGCGTCTTATCCATAATGGCAACTTTCAGCCCTTTGAACTCCTCCTGCTCCATGATTTCTGGATGCAGCAGCAGATGGAGGTCTGGTGCGTCCACATCGCAGTCTGCAATGACTTTTTTCTCTGCGAGTGCGGCGAAAGAAGCCACAAGAGTCGTTTTCCCCGTGCCTCCTTTTCCACTAATAACCGTTAGTTCTCTCAACATCTTCTAAATATTATAGACTTCATTTATAATATTAATATAAGAAAATGAAAGGAATAAAAGAACTGTTAGAGATTTCGTTAGAGATAAGGGATTCTATAAGAACGTACATTTCTGAAACCATAGACTATGGCGAGGTAATAGTAAGAAGGGAGCGCGATGTAACGAGAAAAATAGACATGTTTGCGGAAAAGGCATTAGAGAAAGCATTAGCTGGTCGCAATCTGTGTGCGAGGATAATATCAGAAGAATTAGGCGACCATGTGTTCCCAAAAGGCGATGACCCGAAATTCACGCTTATTTTCGACCCCATTGACGGGTCCACAAACGCTATTCTCGGCATCCCTTTCTTTTGCTCTTCTATTGCTTATTCTCCGAAAATAGACTGCGTTACTTTTGACGACATTCGTGCGAGCGTGGTTGCAACCATCTACGGGAAGACATATTATGCGGTAAAAGGCGAGAATGCATTTGCAGACGGAAAGAAGCTACCTCGTAAAATAAAGGGTAAAACTAAACAAGTGTTCTCTATTTACACTTACGGTGCGAATTTGATACCCGAAGGGTTAATAAAATTTCAAAAAGAGGCTAAGAATGTGGTAGTTCGTGTGCTGGGCAGTATTGCAGCGGAGATATGCCTGGTTGCAGAAGGTGTAATAGATGCAGTGATAGATGTGCGTGGCTTAATAAACGGTTATGACATTGCAGGTGCCTCGCTGATCTTAAAAGAAGCTGGAGGAGTTATCACAGATATAAGGAGTAAGGAGCTGGAGGACGAGGAGGCAGGGAGAACGCAAAATATTTCGCTTATTGCTGCCCTGGAGCCTGAGATGTATAACAAAATACAGGATATGGTGGTTTGATGCATTTTTGTTATTGTTAGAACCACAAGATTACGGATTTTGTTATTTACGTGTCACCAGATAAAAAAAGCGAAACTACCTTATAGCAATTTGACAATGCAATATACAAGGAAAAAAAGGCGACAAAAATGTCAGAAGAAGAGATACATAAATTGAAAATGGAAGGCGTGGCAAGTATGCAGGATACCCCGGTCAAGAGGAAGATGGAAATAATTGATATTTTAGCGTCATACGGCGAGAAAGGGATACCTGCTATTGAGGCTATTTTAAATAATGCAATGTCTCAAACAACTGCGAACTATGCCAAAGAAGTTCTTAATAGACTTAAGAAGGAATAGACAGCCTGAAAAGTTGTAAGAACAATAGAATAGAAAAGTAAGGAGGAATAGTAGAGGGTTTACTGTTTCTTCACCATTTTTTATATTTAAAAATTAGTTCATAGAACTTTTAGAGGGTTTCAATTAATTCTGAAATTGAAACATGAAGAACTATATAGATAAATAGAAGAAAAAATGCGGATAGCGATATTGAAGCGGGATAAGTGCCAGCCGAGGAAATGCGAGTATGAATGCATAAAATACTGCCCGATGGTGCGTACAGGGACGGAGACGGTAGTCCTGGGTAGCGATGGCAAACCGGTAATATCAGAGGAATTATGTGAGGGATGCGGGATATGCATAAAGAAATGCCCCTTCGCTGCTATTTCTATAATAGGCTTGCCAGAGGAGCTTAAGGGAGAGGAGACGCACAGATATGGCAAAAACGGGTTCGTCCTTTATGGAATGCCTGTTCCAAAACCCGGTAAAGTAACAGGGCTAATCGGTGAGAACGGCACAGGAAAGAGCACGACGATTAAAATATTAACGGGATTGCAAGTTCCAAACCTTGGCAAAGTAGAAGTAGAAGCGAGATGGGATGCGATAATAAAGAAATATGCAGGCTCGGAGTTGCAGAATTACTTCGATAAGCTGTCAAAAGGGAAAGTTAAGGTGGCATATAAGCCGCAGTACGTGGATGCAATTCCTGAATTCTTTCAGGGCAAAGTTCACGAGTTACTGGAAAGCACAGACGAAACAGGAGTATCAAAACGGCTTGTGAAGGCTTTTGAACTCGAAGAAGCGTTAAGGAAAGATTTAAAAGAGCTGAGTGGTGGCGAACTGCAAAGAGTCGCCGTCATAGCTACTATAATAAGAGATGCGGATTTTTATTTCTTTGACGAGATAACGCCTTATCTGGACATTTATCAACGAGTGGGGGTAGCAAAAGGAATAAAGGATGTTTTGAAAGATAGAGCAGTGGTAGTGGTGGAACATGACCTCGCTATCCTCGACATGCTTGCTGATTACGTGCACCTCTTGTATGGAGAACCCGGGGAGTATGGCGTTGTAACCATGCCAAAGAGCACGAATAGAGGAATAAACGAATATTTGAGTGGATTCTTGCACGCGGAGAACGTTCGGATACGCGATAAGCCAATAGAATTCAGCGCTCATCCGCCGAGGGAGAAGCTAAGAGAAAGAGGCATTTTCATCGAATATGACGGGTTTGAGAAGAAATATGCTCGCGATGGATTTGTATTGGATGCAAAGCCGGGTAGTATAGAGCAGAGGGAAGTATTGGGCATCGTGGGAAGAAATGCCATTGGTAAAAGCACGTTTGTGAAAGTATTAGCAGGTGAGATAGAGCCGACAACGGGTCAAATATCGTTTGACATTACCGTCTCTTACAAGCCGCAGTATATAAAGGGAGAGCTGGATATGCGTGTGAAGGATTTTATTTATTCGCTAAAAGGGGGATTAAGCGAAGCAGATATTATTGATGTGTTAGACCCGTTGGGAATATCAGAGTTAGAGGGGAAGAACATAAGGGAGCTCAGTGGCGGTGAATTACAAAGCGTGGCAATAGCTGCGTGTCTTTGCCATGATGCATCTTTATATATGCTGGACGAGCCGTCAGCGCATCTCGATGTGGAGCAGAAGGTGCGGTTGATAAAGACCGTCAGGCGGTATGCGGAACGAAGAGGCGTATCCATGTTGATTGTAGATCATGACATATATTTAATAGATTTGTTGAGCGACAGATTGATGGTTTTCGACGGTGAACCCGGAGTGCGAGGTGAAATAAAAGGCTGTTTTGGGATGCGGGAGGGAATGAATTTGTTTTTGAAGGATTTAGGTGTGACTTTCAGGCGTGATGAATCTACGCTTCGACCAAGGATAAATAAGATAGGGTCGGCAAAGGACAGGGAACAGAAGAAGAAGGGGCGGTATTATTATTTGTGAGGTTTTTCTTGTTTACCGCTAAGCCCGCAGAGAACACAGAGAGTCAGAAGAATAGCCATTTATAAATTAAGAGTGTGAATTATCAGTAATAAAAAGTAAAATGCAAGCTAAGAGAGAATGGCAATTTTGAAGTTTTGCGGTGGAGAACATTAATGGGGGTCATGCATCGTGGAGAGAATGCAATGCAAATATATAGGCAAATATAGAAGTCCAAATGATGAAGAGGACTTTGAGAGAATAGCTAGACTGAAAGGGGAGAAAGTCAAGGAAAAAGTAAGCAAGGGGGATTTTAATTTTGAAGGAGTTAAATTACTTAAATTCGACTTTTCTGGAATAAAAATTGGTGGCGACGTTGATTTTGGATATGCAGAGAGTAATGGTGACATTTGGCTCAGAAGAGCAGAGATAAAAGGGGAAGTTCGGTTTTATAGAGCCAAAATAAATGGGGACATTAGGTTTAATGGAACCAAGATAAAAGGAGCAATTTTTGAGAAATTGGGTGGCAGAGAGGGGGCAGATTACCATTTCTACCGTGAAATAGAAGCGAAAAGGCTGATGCGTAAATTAGGATTAGAGAAGCTGATAGATAGACATACAGAATTTTTAGAGAAGGAAAGGCGTATATATTGGGGATTTTTAGAGCTCCCAGTTCAATATATCCAGCTACTCCCGGATACGGAGGTTATCATCCAAAACCCGGATTTTATCAAGGATTGGCAAGCTTCGAGGCGATATTTGGAACTTTTATGTGGGCTGCTTTTATTGCTACATTCGCAAGGAAATATATGAGGTGATGGGATTAAAAGAATAGGAGTGATAGAAGAATGGAAACAGAAGCTTTACTAAAGGGAATATATCATGAAGTTGTGGAAATAAGGGAGAGACTTGAGGCTCTTGAGGAGATACTGATACCCAGTGAAGAAGTCTCTAAAGAAGAGCTTGAGGAAATAGAGAAGCTTAAGGAGGAATCGTTGAGTGGAGAGCATGTAGAATGGAATACGGTGAAAAAGGAGTTGAACTTGGATGTATGAGGTTGTAATCCACAGGAAAGTGTGCAGAGAATTGAAGCAGGTTCCAAAGACATATTTGAGAATTTTTTCCGCATTGGTTAATGTGCTGAAAACAAACCCGAGAATAGGGGATTACAGGGTCGTCTACTTCGTTGATAAGCAAAATCAAGCAATACATGGATTGAAATTTGAAAGGAGGGAAAAAGTCTATTGAATCCTTGCATTTCAATTCTTTCAAATTAAAAATGTAGTGTAGTACAACAAATAAAAATGCATATCATACGAACCACAAAAAGCATCTGCCCGGTATGCTATCGCATCATAGATGCGAACCTGTACGAAGAAAACGGCGCAGTGTACATGGAGAAGAGCTGTGCGGAACACGGCACTTTTAAAGACCTGTGCTGGTCAGATTATCGTATGTATAAACAATTTGAATCGAAAAACATAGAAGAAGCAGGAAGAAGAGAGATAAACACAGAGTCAGCACCTATAAGCGAATATAAAGGCTGCCCCTTCGATTGCGGCTTATGCCCGCAGCATGAATCATCCACCGTTTTGGGCGTCATAGACGTAACCGAGAGATGCAACCTGAGATGTCCTATCTGCTTTGCAAACGTAAACGGTGGAAGACACGAAAAAGACCCTGATACAGAAGAACTAAAAACGATTATAGACAACTTCGCTGCGAATACAAATGCCGCGGGACTTCAATTCAGTGGTGGCGAACCCACGCTAAGAGAAGACCTGCCTGAACTTATTTCATACGCAAGGAAAAAGTTTGACCATGTGGAAGTGGATACCAACGGTCTAAAAATGGCACAGAGCGAAGAATATTGCAAAGAGATAGAATCCGCAGGCACAAGTGTTGTTTATCTTCAATTCGATGGTGTAACAGAAGCGCCTTACGAGAAGCTGAGAGGTGGAAAACTGCTCGCAGTAAAGAAAAAAGCGATAGAGAACCATCGAAAAGCAGGACCCAAACCCGCTATCGTTCTCGTACCTACTATTGTAAAAGGAGTGAACGACCATCAAATCGGCGATATCATACGGTTTGCAATAAAGAATAGTGATATTATAAGAGGAGTAAATTTCCAGCCCATTTCTTTCTGCGGTAGAACTTCATACAACGAAAACGAACGGATAACGGTTTCTGATGTCATTAGTAAAGTAGAAGAACAAACGGGTTTTATTCGTACAGATGATTTCTTCCCCCCTTCGCGGCTTAGCGTGCTACTTGGAACGTTGGGCAAATCGGAAGTGGGCTGCCATTTCTCCTGCGGCGCTTTCTCCTATCTCGTAATAAACCCTTTTAAAAAAAGCGTTTACGAAAAGATGCTTCGTAGAAACGGTAAAACAGGAGAAAAAGTAGCGCCGATAACGAAATACGTGGATATGGAAAGATTAGCGGCGGCATATACAAAAAAGAAGAAGATACCCGTTTTCGCGGCTTTAAGAAGTATCCGTCCAGGATTTTTAAAAGAGCTTTTTATTGGGTTCGTCAAAAGCCGCAGTTACCGGGACTTAAGCGACCTCCATTTCAAGCTTCTGTTTATCGGTTCTATGCATTTCATGGACCCCTACAATTTCGATTTAGCTCGTGTAAGGAAATGTGTGATTCATTATGGTCTGTCAGATGGTAGAATAGTACCCTTTTGCTCTTATAATAATATACACAGGCGTGGAAAATACGAAATCAAACGATAAAAACAAAATTCAAAATTAGAAAATAATAATCGAGCCTGTTTGGTTTGATATACCTAAATTTTACCGTGTTCACACGGTGTGCTCCGAAGTTGAATCCAATAACCGCCCCAAAAATACTGCGAGGTCAGCTATCTCGAAATTATATTCACATTCACCCCCCCTGCTTTTGCTTTCTCCTTCTCCTTGACCTTCGCGTTCCTCCTCCCTCTCACTCTCATGCTTCAAGCAACTCAAATGAGACAAGCACTTCGGGCAGGTGGTTATCAACACATCCACCTTCCTTTCTTTCACTTCACCCAGCCTGAAAGCCCTCAGTGCTTTGCTCATGTCATTGCAGTTCATCATCCCGCTGACACCACAGCAAAGAGCGTTATCCTTAGAATGCGTCAGCTCTACATACTTTACGCCTGACTTCTTTATCGCATTTCGCGGCGCATCGTATAACTGAAAACGTTTCATCGCACAAGGGTCGTGGTATGTTACTGTTATAGCACGATTGCGCGCTTTTTCTGCATCTGGGAATTCCATTTGCTCGCTCAGCAATTGAGAGATATGTATAACCTCCACACCGGCGGCTTCCAGCTTGTAATATTTCTTAAATGTGAGAAAACCTTCAGCACAGCTCACAACAAGCTTTTTTATGCCCAGCTTCTTTATTTTTTCCGTATTATAGGCGGCGAGCTGCTCGAAGATATTATAATTGCCCTGATAAAGCACATCATGACCACAGCACTTCAGACTTATAATTCTGGGCTTTATACCTATCTCATTCAGCAGCTTTACCGCATAATCGCCTATTTCATGATAATTCACGCCCACGTCCATGAACAGGTCAAGATAATCCAAACAGCCGGGGAAATAGCCATATTCACTCTCTTCGTCCGTTTCACCTTTGAAATCCGTAGGCACTCCTTTATCAAAATGCGTCATAAAAGTGGCTATTTCCGAGAAGATTCTATGCGCCAAAATATCTTCCTTTGCTTTTGGACCCGCTCCCTCTTCGCCTTCTATCCTCAAATTTAGTATAAGAGCGGGGAAATCCACACCCTGGGGGCATATAATATAGCAATTGTCACAAATCAGACAGTTCCATTGAGATTGCTCACCGGTATTGAAACTCACGGGTTCTTCTTTATCAGAGTCCGAAGCTGCTAAAAGATTATATACAAAGCTGCGAGGAGAAAACTTTGATACTCTTCGCATTGGGCATGCCCCAGTGCATTCTCCACATTGGTAACAAACCCTTGATACCTTCAACATCTCTTCGTTCATAACTTACCGCTCAAACAATTTTGATTTTATAAACTATACGTAAATAATTTATATTAAATGGCTCATACATTGCAGAACAGGTATGTGGTAGTAACTGGCGATTTGAAGTCCTCGAGGAAGTTGAAGGACAGAGCGAAAGTTCAGGAAGAATTAAAAAGTGCTTTGAGAATAGTCAACAAGAGATTTGATGAAGAGATAGCCGCAAATTTTGTGGTTGTAGGCGGAGATAGTCTTCAGGGGCTGCTTTTCTCACCGAAATATCTGTTCGATCTTTATTATGCGCTTTTTGAAAACATTGGACATCCGTTCTATCTGGGAATTGGCGTTGGTGGCATATCTACGGGCTTGAGCGAAAATGTTGGGGAGATAGACGGCGAAGCATTTCATAAAGCATCTGAAGCGTTAGAAAGAGCAAAGAAAGAAAATATCTGGATTGCATTCAGAAGCGAGTGGGAAATTGACGGAGTTGTTACGTGTTTATTGAATTTCATGGCAGATGTGATGTGGAACTGGACTAAAAGGCAAAAGGAAATGATTTTATATTTCAGGGAGCAAGGAGGGGATAGGGAGGCAGTTAGATTGACGTCTAATAATTTTGGTGTTGGTGAAAGGAGCGTATATAAAACGTTGAGAACCGGGAAATATCATTTATGGAGAGCCGGAGAGAAGGCGGTGGGTGATTTGCTGAACCGAAAATGGTTCGAATTGGAAACTGAACCGGAAATGGCGGACAAGGGGGGAAAAGTGAAATGAGTTATGTCTTTAAAATTGCTATGGTAACTTTTGCGTATATTATTGTAAGCATTATTGGTGCTTATTTTATTAAATTAATGCTCAGTAGATACGAGAAGGAGGTAGAAACCAGCGGCTTAAGAGGTGCGGGGATGGTCATAGGAATAGTTGAAAGGGTTATGGTTTTAACCTTTGTATTGGTTAATCAGTACACGGCGATAACCGTTATTTTTGCCGCCAAATCTATTGCAAGGTTCAATGAATTGAAGGATAGGAAAATGGCAGAGTACTATTTAGTCGGGACACTTGCGAGCATAACCTTTGCATTACTTGTCGGTATCGCGGTCAGAGTAATTTTGATGGGAGGAGGGATATGAAGAAGAAATGATTCCAATTGCAAAACCCGTAATAGGCAATGATGAAATCCAAGCAGTTGCAGAAGTGCTTAAGTCTGGAATGCTCGCACAGGGGAAAGTAGTGGCAGAATTTGAAACTGCTTTTGCTAAATATGTGGGTGTAAAAGATGCGGTAGCCGTTGCCAATGGTACAATATCTTTGGATATTGCACTCAAATCATTGGGCATAAAACAGGGAGATGAGGTTATTGTTCCTTCTTTTACGTTCATATCCACTGCAAATGCGGTTCTGTTCCAGGGCGCTAAACCTGTGTTCGCTGATGTGGATGAGAGAACGTTCAATATCAAGCCAGGAGATGTCGTAGAGAAGATAACAGATAAAACAAAAGCGATTATAGGCGTACATCTATTTGGTCATCCGTTTGACGTGCAGGAAATGAGAGAAATCTGTGACGACCATAAGGTACATTTAATTGAAGATTGTGCTCAAGCGCACGGTGCCGAATATGAAGGCAAGAAAGTGGGAGGGTTTGGAGTTGCAGGTTGTTTCTCTTTCTACGCTACAAAAAACATGACTACTGGCGAAGGAGGGATGGTAACAACCGACAGTGAGGAAATAGCAAGTGTGTGCAGATTGCTCAGAAATCATGGTGAGAGTCAGAAGTACTACCATGCGAGAATAGGATATAATTATCGAATGACCGATATACAAGCTGCGATTGGAACTATGCAGTTAAAAAAACTGGACTGGTTTAATGAAAGGAGAATAAACAATGCAGAATATTTCGACAACCACATAAAAGTACCTGGACTCGAGCTACCGTATAGGCAGGACGGGGTTAAGCATGTATATCATCAATATGCGGTCACGATTGAGAAAGGATTTCCAATCTCAAGAAACCTCCCTTTAGAAACTTTACCAGAGAAAAAATATTCATATACCGTAAGAGAAAAGTTTATGCAGTACTTAAGAGAGAAAGGTATTGGGTGTGCCATTCACTATCCACTGCCAATTCATAAACAACCGTTGTACCAGCGAATGGGCTATACAGACGAAAATACTAAGTGCCCTATCGCCACAGCCTTATGTGACAAGATTTTAAGTTTACCTGTTCATCCAGCATTAACAGAGGAGGATTTGGTATATATTACAGAAACGATAAATAAACAAATAAAATGAAAACCGGCGTTATCGGGACGGGAACCATGGGAAAGAACCATGTACGAATCTATTCAGAACTTAAAGAGATAGAAGGCGTCTATGCTTTTGATGTTGATAGAGAGAAGGCGAAAAGATTGAATGAATACGGCGTCATAGTCTGTGATTCCATAGGAGAGCTTTTGGACAGTGTTGATGCAACAAGCATTTGTGTGCCAACAAAACATCATCTTGAAGTCGCAAAAAGAGCGATTGAAAAAGACGTTCACTGCTTAATAGAAAAGCCAATTACATTAACCACGAAGGAGGGGGAGGAAATAGTAAATTTGTTGGAAGATAAGGGATTAATCGTCGGTGTTGGTCACATTGAGAGGTTTAATCCAATAGTGTGGGAGATCGCGAAAATAATCGAAAATCCTCTTTATGTTGAGATAAAGAGACACAATCCAGCATCTGCAAGAATAACCGACAGCACGATTGTAGAAGATTTGATGATACACGACATTGATATTGTATTCAACGTTTTGTATAAATCTGTAAGTAGTGACTATGAGCTGTACAGTGCTGGAAACAACGACCTCTGCAAGGTGCTAATTAAATTTGGGGCTTCTATTGTGTCGTTGTCCGCGAGCAGGAAAGCATCGAAGAAAATCAGGGCGATATATATAGAAGAGGAAGAGTTCACAATTGAGGGTGATTTCATGAATCAGGAGATTTATGTTTACAGGAAGCCGGGAAAATACGGCATAGAAAATGAGGTATACACACAGGAGAATATCATTGAGAAAGTTTTGGTGAACAAAGTAGAGCCATTGAAGGAAGAATTGAAGACTTTTATTGCGTGTGTGAATAAAGGAGAGGAATTCCCTATCACACCTATGCAGGCATGGAACAATTTGAGAATATGTGAGGAGATAAGGAGATTAAATGGTATTTTTTAAGCATCCTACCGCGGTTGTAGAAAGCGACAATATAGGGGATGGCACAAAAATATGGCACTTTGCGCACGTGCGGGAGAAAGCGAGGATAGGGGAAAATTGTATCATCGGGAAGAGCGTATATATAGATGAGGGGGTGGAGATAGGAAACGGAGTAAAAGTCCAGAATTTCGTTTCTGTTTATAAGGGAGTGAAGATAAAGGATGACGTTTTTATTGGTCCTGCCGTAACGTTCACGAATGAT
>JAODGF010000087.1 GCA_025464645.1 Methanosarcinales archaeon | reverse complement strand
GGATTGAAAAGGAACTCAGCTTCCGAATTATAGAGATATACGGGCTCAACACCGAGTGCTTACTGTACGATTTCTACACCTTTATCCAGGAACACAAGGGTAACGAACTGCCAAAGAAGGGCATTAACAAGGCTAAACGCTTCGATCTGAACCAGATAAATCTCGCACTGCTCGTTACGAAGGACGACGGAATCCCGCTTATGCACCAGACTTACGAGGGAAACAGGCACGATGCGAAGAAATTCCCTGAGATCATCAGTAAACTCCAGGACAGGTTCGCAATGTTCTCCAAAAACGTAGATAAAGTCACTCTGGTCTTTGATAAAGGAAACAACTCCAAAAATAGCATGGAAATGCTTGATAAAACTTTTACGATGTCAAGAAAAGGCTTTGTCTTCTTAACGACATGAATGAGGACCAGAAGGCGATGTTTGATGTGCTGGGTCTGATGCGATATAAAAAGTTAGTCAGTACAAAGTTGCAGTAGCTCTTTTCGAGAAAGCAATCCCCCTATCCGTGAACGAACTGTTTAGAAAGGCTGAAACAGTAAAGCTAGTTGAGTTAAACGGGAATATAATGAAAGAAAGTATGGGAGAAGGGTATAAACTCCTATCACGGATTGTATAGTCAGTTGTCAAAAACAAAGATGTTTTAGGCGTAATTTCGATACGATATGATGCTCTCACTACAAAGCGAAGATGTTTTAAGGCTATAAGATTAAAAAATCCAAAGATTATTCAATTTTATAAGTTAAAGGTTCTATGGTAAAAACAAAACTCGATGAAGCGAAAATATTTTTGGGTTTGTTGAATTTGGGAATTAAAAAATAAAAAAGAGAAAAGAGAGCAGAGTATGGTTACACCTTCGGCAAATTAGCCAATGCTTGCTTCACCAACTCCGCAGGGTACTCATAATCTACCAGCTTACCTGCATGGTATGCATCGTATGCACCTAAATCAAAGTGTCCATGCCCGCTGTTCGCAAAGAAGATCACCTTCTCCTCACCGGTTTCTTTGCATCTCAACGCCTCGTCTATCACTCCCTTCACACAATGTGCAGTCTCTGGTGCTATAACAAAACCCTCCGTGCGTGCAAACAGACTTGCAGCCTCAAACACTTCGTTCTGGTGGTAGGCAACTGCACCCATGTACCCCTCGTGAGTGAGCTTACATAATGACGGTGCATCTCCATGATACCGCAATCCCCCTGCGTGTATCGGTGGTGGCACGAAATCATGCCCTAAGGTGTGCATAGGAAGAAGCGGCGTTAGCATCGCAACATCGCCAAAATCGTATGTATAAAGCCCTTTCGTCAGCGTTGGACACGCCATCGGTTCACATGAAATCACCTGCAGGTCTGGTTTCTCTCCCCTCAGTTTATCACCCACGAATGGATAACACTGCCCTGCAAAATTACTTCCACCACCAACGCATCCAAATATATAATCCGGATAAACGTCAATTTGCTCAAACTGCTTCTTCAATTCCAGACCCACAACCGTCTGATGAAGCAAAACGTGATTGAGCACGCTTCCAAGTGCATATTTCGTGCCTTCATGCGTTGCTGCGTCCTCTACCGCTTCGCTTATCGCTATACCCAGGCTTCCTGTACATTCCGGGTCTTCTTCTAATACCTTCCTACCTGCATTTGTTCTTTGCGTAGGACTGGGAAATACTTCTGCGCCCCAAGTCTCTATGAGAACTCGCCTGTAAGGTTTCTGTTCATAACTTATTTTCACCATATACACGGTGCACTCTAAATCGAAGAGACAGGTGCCAAAGGCTAATGCACTTCCCCACTGACCTGCTCCCGTCTCGGTTGCAATTCGTTCCACGCCCTCTTTCATGTTGTAATACGCCTGTGCAACCGCGGTGTTTGGCTTGTGGCTTCCTGGTGGACTAACGCCTTCCCACTTGTAATATATCTTCGCCGGTGTCTTCAGTTTCTCCTCCAATCGCTTCGCTCTGTACAACGGCGTCGGTCTCCACAACCTGTAAACATCCCTAACTTCCTCTGGTATGGGAATCCATCTCTCTGTGCTCATTTCCTGCTTTATCAACTCCATCGGAAAGATCGGTGCCAAGTCCTCTGCCTTCACTGGCTCTTTTGTTCCCGGATGTATGTATGGTTTCAGAGGTGTCGGTAGGTCTGCCAGGATATTATACCATTCCTTTGGGATTTCCTCCTCATCAAGCACTATCTTCACTTTCTCGTTCATTTTATCTTCTCACCTTGTTCCGCATAAATGGTGTATGAGAATATTCATATATATAAAAATCTCTCTCTCTTGTGATGTGAAATCCGTCGCAAAATATTTATAGCCGAAAGTCATGCGTTATAGAGGATATGTATAGGGTTGGAGTGGACATAGGAGGGAGCTTTACAGACATCTTTATATTTGATGAAGAGACAGGGGAGATATTTGTGAAAAAGACTCCATCAACAAAAATGCCAGAGGAAGCAGTGATTAAAGGCTTAAAAGGCATTGGAGATAAAGAGATAAAATTCTTTATTCATGGTACCACGATAGGAACAAATGCCGTCCTTGAGCACAAAGGGGCAAAGATAGGGATGGTCACAACAAGTGGGTTCAAGGACATTATTGAAATAGGAAGACAATCAAGGGGATGGCCCAAACCTGAGGTCTATAATTTCACAATAGAAAGACCTGAGCCCTTAGCGGAAAGACACCTGAGATTTGAGGTCAGTGAGAGGGTAAATTACAAGGGAGAGGTGATAAAAAAGCTAAAGGAAGAGGAGGTAAAAAATTTAACTGAAGATTTTAAAGAACTTGAATCCCTGGCTATATGTTACCTATTTTCCTATATCAATCCTATCCACGAGAAGAAGACAAAGGAAATAATATCAAAAAGACTCCCAGACCTGCTTGTTTCAACATCTTCTGAGGTTTTGCCAGAATATAGAGAATACGAAAGATTTAGCACCACTCTCTTAAATGCCTATATCCAGCCAGTGATAGCAAAATACCTGAAAAATCTGAAATTAAAGATGGAGAATAATGGAATTCATAAAAAAATATACATAATGCAGTCCAATGGTGGAATAATGACTGAGGGAGTTGCCAGAGAAAAGAGTGTCTTTACCCTCCTCTCAGGACCTGCGGCTGGTGTAATCGGTGCGAATTTCTTTGGAAAGCTTACAGGATATGGAAATCTAATATCCTTTGATATGGGTGGAACCAGTACAGATGTGAGCCTGATTGAGAAAAATCGTCCTCGATTGACATCTGAAGGCTATGTTGGGGGATACCCTGCAAGGATTCCTATGATAGAGATAAATACAGTGGGGGCAGGTGGAGGGAGTATAGCGTGGGTAGATAGAGGTGGTGCACTGAGGGTTGGACCAGAAAGTGCAGGGGCTGATCCAGGTCCTGCATGTTATGGAAAAGGCAGCTATCCCACTGTCACAGATGCAAACTTGGTACTTGGATACCTGAATCCAGAATATCTACTCAGTGGGAAGATGAAGATATATAAGGATAGAGCAGAAAGGGCGGTATCAGAAATAGGAAAGAGGCTAAATATGGATGTAGTAAAAGCAGCCTATGGGATATTAGAAGTTGCCAACTCAAATATAATAAGGGCAATAAAGGTAATATCTACCGAGAAGGGATATGACCCAAGGGCTTTTTCTCTCGTCTGTTTTGGAGGAGCCGGGCCTCTGCATGCGGGCAAAATTGCTAAAGAAATGGGTATCCCAACGGTCATCATACCAATATATCCTGGAATAACTTCGGCAATTGGGCTTTTGGTAGCTGATATGAGGCATGATTTTTCCTTAACCAGGATAGAAAGGCTTGATTATGTAGATATTGAATTTATGGAAAGTATCTGGGAAGGACTCGAAAGGGAAGCAATTAAGACCCTAAAAGAGGAAGGCGTTTCAGAGGAAGATATATTATTAAACAGGTCCATAGATATGAGGTATCAGGGGCAGTCCTTTGAGATAAATGTTAAAGCGTCAAAGGATGGATTGGAAGAAGATTTTAAAGAGGAACACGAAAAGGTTTATGGATATTCAAGCAATGATCCTATCGAGATGGTGAACTTCAGGGTCTCAGCAATTGGTAAAATAAAGGAAATAAGGATAAGGGAAATAGGAGAGGGGGATATTGAAGACGCCCTTGCAGGAAAAAGGGTGGCTTTCTTTGAAGGTAGTTTCTTTGAAACTCCGGTATACAGGAGGGAGAAGCTATCCCGGGGCAATATTATAACTGGACCAGCTATCATTGAACAGTATGACTCAACAACTGTTTTAAATCCGGGGGATAAGATAAGAGTGGACAAATATGGAAATATGATAATGGAGGTAGGCAGGAAATGGATCCAATAACCTTAGAAGTTATGAAAAATTCCTTGATTGGGATAAGTGAGGAGATGGGGGTAACCCTTAAAAGGGCATCCTATTCACCTAATATAAAGGAGAGGAATGATTTTTCATGTGCTATCTTTGATATAGATTGCAGGATGGTATCCCAGGCAGAGCACCTCCCTGTCCATCTTGGTTCAATGATATTTTCAGTTAAGCAGGCATTGGAAGATTTTGGGATAGATAATATAGAAGAAGGGGATCAGATAATCCTGAACGACCCCTACAAGGGGGGTACACACCTACCAGACATTACTCTTATATCCCCTATTTATTATAAGGGAAATATAGTGGCGTTTAGTGCAAACAGGGCGCATCACGCAGATGTTGGTGGGATTTCCCCGGGAAGCATGAGTGGGAATGCAACAGAGATAATCCAGGAGGGTCTGAGGATTCCCCCCGTAAAGCTATATGAAAGAGGAACACCAAATGATGGGATATTAAAATTGATACTTGCAAATACCAGAACGCCTAAAGAGAGGGCTGGAGACCTGAGAGCGCAAGTAGCTGCAAACCTGATTGCAGGAAGGAGATTTATTGAGCTCATAAATAAATATGGTCTGGATACAGTTATAGAGTATATAGAAGAGCTTATGAACTATTCAGAAAGGAGGACAAGGCTTGAGATTGAGGAGATACCAGACGGTCAGTATGAATTTTCCGATTATATGGAGGGTGATGGTATTGAGGATAGAGTGTTTAAAATCCATGTGAATGTCACTGTAAAAGGAAAGGACATGAAGTTTGACTTTTCAGAGACAGATAAACAGGCAAAGGGACCAATAAATGCGGTTTTGCCGGTAACAATCTCTGCAGCATACTATGTTTTAAGGTGCATAACAGATCCAACAATCCCACCAAATAGTGGGCATTACCGACCATTAAAAATAAATGCCCCTAAAGGCACTTTAGTAAATCCCGATTTCCCTGCACCAGTGGCTGGTGGAAATGTTGAGACATCTCAAAGGATAGTAGATGTTTTGCTAGGTGCCCTGGCAAAGGCAGTCCCTGAAAGGGTTATTGCCGCCTGTAATGGTTCAATGACAAACATAGCCATGGGTGGAATCCATCCAGAGACAAATGAGGGTTTTGCTTATTATGAAACACTGGGAGGTGGATTTGGGGCAAGGTACAATAAAGATGGCATCGATGGGATTCATTGTCACATGACTAATACCCAAAATACACCGATAGAAGCATTGGAGGAAAAATTTCCTATAAGGATAGAAAGGTATGCCTTAAGGGAGAACACAGGGGGGCTTGGTAAATATCGGGGAGGCTGTGGGATAGAAAGAAGGATAAAGCTTTTGGCAAATGAGATGAAGGTATCAATCCTTGCAGAAAGGCATGTCCTAAGCCCATATGGTCTGAAAGGGGGCATGGAGGGCACATGTGGTGAGAGTTACATCCTTAGAAAGGGGAAAAAGATAAAGCTAAGGTCCAAGGACGCCAAGACCATGAAAAAGGGGGATACGTGGGTTATAGGGTCACCAGGTGCAGGAGGTTATGGAGACCCAAAAGAGAGGAACAGGGAATTAATAACAAAAGACCTTAAAAGTGGACTCCTTATCAAAATTTGTTAAAATTTGTTCACAATGCAACCACCAACACATCTTTTACTTCCCCTATCGGAACCCTAACTTGCTTCATTGTATCCCTTTCCCTTATTGTCACCGTATCATCCTCCAGCGTTTCATAATCTATGGTAATGCAATAAGGCGTGCCTATCTCATCCTGACGCCGATACCTCCTGCCAATACTGCCTGAATCGTCATATTCAACGAATATTAACTCATTCCTTAACTGCTGGAATACCTCCCTTGCTTTGTTCTTCAATTCATCCCGGTTAAGCAACGGGAAAACAGCCGCTATTATCGGCGCTATCTCGTTTTTAAACCTCAACACTTTTCTCTTTTCTTTTCCCACTTGCTCTTCGTAAAAAGAACTTTCCAACAGGGCATAAATTATCCGGTCTATTCCATACGAGGGTTCAATCACATGCGGTATTATCTTTGTCTTCTCTGCTTCACCCGCTCGGGCTTGCATCTGGACATGCACGCCCATATCTGTATTCGAATGTGATGCATGTGACGAAAGGTCATAATCTCCTCTATCCGCCACACCCACAATCTCCATCCATCCATATCTGTCGCTAAAGAACTCCGCGTCCCAGCAATCCCTCGCATAATGCGCCATCTCATCCTGCCTATGCTGCCTGAATCTAAGTTTATCCTGCGGAATGCCTATTCTCTTCAGAAATTCCTCTACCTTCGCTATGTGATAGCCCAGATACTCATTTGCAATTATCCCGCTCCTTACTGCTTCCTGTACACTCTTTTCTCCTTCTTCTCCATCACTTGGAACAAACCATAGCTTCCTATCCTTTACCTCATCGAACCCCGGATGGTCGCTTTTCTCTCCCGGAACTACAAAAACCTCCGCCTCTGCCATTGTGAACTCACGCAGCCGAATAAGGCTCTTCCTTGGTGAAATCTCGTTCCTATACGCCTTTCCTATTTGTATCACACCAAAGGGCAACTTATCCCGGTTGAACCGCAGCAATCGTTGGAAATTGAGGAAAATACCCTGCGCTGTCTCTGGTCTCAGATAACCTTCGCTTTTCTTTTGCGCTTCTTCATCCCTTTCTCCCTTTGGCACGCCTATTCTCGTTTGGAACATCAGATTGAACTCCCCTGCTGATTCAAGCTCTCCACCGCATTCAGGGCATTTCTCATGCACATCTACACCTTCACTCACACGAAAAAAGCTCTTGCAGTGCTTGCACACCACAGCCCTATCGGTAAAACTCTCTAAGTGTCCAGATGCCTCAAATATCTCCCTCGGAGCTACGTTCGTTGTTTCTATCTCATAAAAGCCTTCTTTCAAATAAAAATTCCTCCATGCCTCTTCCACCCTCCTCTTCAGCATCGCACCTAAAGGACCGTAGTCATAGAAGCCCGCTGCACCTCCGTATATCTCGAAAGCCAGCCACAAGAATCCTCTTCTACGTGCAAGTTCTGCTATTCCGTCTCTGCTCCTCTCTTTACTACCAGCACTCGCCATTTCTCATTTTATACTTTTGCATTCAGCGCTACTCTATCCTCGCCTTCTCCTTTATCTTCTCCCACTGCTTGTTCCCATCCCTAAGCTCTGCACTCCCTAACAGCGCTAATTCTATCGCTTTAGCTATATGCCCCCTTTGCTTATCTGTTAAATAGACCAAAGATTCTCTGTACGAATCCTCAAAATATCTGAGCCCCTTCACAAGGTGCTCATGCATCTCTTTAAACCGGTCTGGCGCCTTAATATACTCAGCCTCGCTGAGTGTACTCTTCGTAGCATCTCCACACTTTCTCATCTCCTTTTCATATTTACTCTCTGCGATTTTCTCCCAGAAGAAATCATGCATCACTACTATGCCATCTATAACGGATGTTATTTCCCCCAGCAGGTCGGAACAACTCATCAGATAAAATTTTTCATCTTCGTCCATCTCATACCGCGTTCTTCGCTGTTTGAAAAGCCCTCCAAAAAAGCCCATTTTTA
Source organism: Methanosarcinales archaeon (assembly GCA_025464645.1). Lineage (GTDB taxonomy): Archaea > Halobacteriota > Syntropharchaeia > Alkanophagales > Methanospirareceae > QMVO01. Next base: position 2,294 of record JAODGF010000087.1, on the reverse strand, counting down.
TTCCCTCCTACACTATACCAAAACCTTCAGAAGATCCCTATCGAGTAGAATGCCGGTCAATTTACCCCTTGTGGAGACAACAGGAAGCTGATCGAACTTATTTTCGCTCATCTTCGTCGCACATTCACTCACCTCACAATTACGAGTCGCAGTAACCACCTCCTTTACCATTACTTCCCTCACAAGCTTATCAGGTAATTTCATCTTTGACACATCGTAATACAATTTCATCGTATCTCTCATCCCCTCCCATGTCCATTCGTCTTCGTCAGCACCTAAAGATAGGTCAGAATGTTCAGTTTCATCCTCTATTGCCGCGGCATTTATCAAATCACGGTCTGTTATCAGTCCAACCAGTTCGAGTTCCAAATTCAGAACTGGAACTGCTTTTACTCGTCCAAGCTCCATTATTCGACCTGCAACGGATAGAGGCATTTCATCCCATATTGCTATGGTCTTATCTCCTATGTAATTAGCTATGGGCGCTTTATAGCCCATCTCCGCTATTTTCCTGACGATGTCTGCCACTGTGATTATCCCAACAAGCCTCTCTTCCTCCACCACGGGCAAACGGCGAATTCTATACGAGAGGATTGTCCTCGCCGCTTCTGCAATGGTTGCTTCTGGACCGATCGTAATAGGGTTTCTACTCATCAATAACGCTATTTGCTCCTCATCGGGATTTCTTAGCAAATCCTGTCTCGTAACTACGCCCACTACTTTCCCTTCTTTAACAACCGGAACCCCTGAGATGTATCTTTCTTTGCATATCTCCATTATCTCCTCTCGCGTACCCGGCACTGTCACGTAAGCGACATCTTCTATCATTATATCCCTGATTTTTATTTGCTCCCCTTCTCTCTTCTCCATTTTGCTTCACTTCTACATGACTTTCACCAGAACCGCAAAACCACTTTTTCCTGCTCGTTATTCTATTATTTTGTACACGTTATCATGTACCCTTACCCTATCTTTCACTTTCAGCCCTATTGACTGCCCCCTACTGGCAAGCTCAACTTTTTCATTCTCTATCTCCATTGACTCCACAACCTGCTCGAGCGATGTTGTAGCTCCCTCTATTCTTATCCTGTCCCCGACTCTTATATCATCACTCAACTCTATCACCGCAACGCCTATCTTCGAGAAAAAATGCGTAATTTTCCCTATTAACTTCTTCTCAGCCATTCTATCCCCCTTTTTTATTTCTGTTCCATACCTTACTATATCTTCTCATTTCATATCTATTTTGTATTTCTCCTCATAACGTAAAAAGGGTATCTCCTTACCCGATTCAATCCGTCCCTTCTCCTTCAGCTCCTCGGGTATTCTTATTTCAATCGTTGAATAATCTTCCATATCCATAACTTGCGCTATGTCTCCCGAAACAGAAAGCACTTGACCACTTCTTCGCTCTATTACTGGCACGTATAACTTCGCAGTAACAGGCTGAATCGCCGTTCTTTTTTGCGAGTCAAACACACCAATTCCCTCTATCCTCGCTTTCGCCGCTCCATGCTTTCCAGGCTTCGAAGTCGTTATGCTCGTTATTGTGCACGGCTCTTCATCTAATACAACGTATCTCCCTTCTTTTAGCGTCCTCACCTCTGCTAGCTCCTTCATATTTTATCTACCCCACTGTTTTTTCTTTCCACTCTCTTAAATCTCCTTCTTTATTTATATCCTTTTCGTTGATCTGCCGAACATGAGATAAAATAAAAAATAAATAAAGGAAAGAAAGATATAGAAAGCCTTCAACGGCTTACTTCTTATATCTCAGCTTTTTCCTTCTCTTCTTCAACTTGTGCTTCCGCATCTTTGCCAGCTTTCTCTTCTTTCCGCAGGGAATTTGAAATCACCACCTTTCTTATTTTTTGTTTTATTATATTGATGCAATAGTATTTTAATGAAAGGATGATAAAGGTGTAAGGAAGGGGAGATGGGAAGGATAGAGAGGGCACCGGAATGGATACTGAAATACAAAGAAGGATTAGATGAAGGAGCGATAGCAGTAGAGGATATTCTGGAAGCAGAGAACAAGACGAGGGAGAAGCCGATAAAAGTATCCTCAGTGGCGAGAGCGATAAATGCAATGGGTTATCCAATTACGGGTTTGCGTAGGGGGAAGAAGGCGGAGCCTGTTAAAGAAAGAGCAGAGCGGCGGGGACCGGATTGGTTGCAGAAATACCGCGAGAGGATAGAGAAGGGGACGATAACGGTGGAAGATATTCTGGAAGCAGAGAACAAGATAAGGAAGGTGCCAATAAAGCTGATTACAGTGACGAGAGCGATAAACA
>JAODGF010000086.1 GCA_025464645.1 Methanosarcinales archaeon | reverse complement strand
CTTTAAGTACTTTTCGATTGGATAAAAAGCGAAAAGCTTTTATAACGAATAGTATATCTTTGCATATCGATGATGAAAATGAAAAGAAGAAAAATTTTGGTTTTAGGAACACTAATAGCGATTGCAACGATGGTGTGCGTGTCGGTAACAGCTTTTTACACCCCTCCTGCAAAAGCAGAACAAGCTAAAACAGTCAAAGTCTTCCACGCCGGGAGTTTAGCAGTTCCTCTGGCGGAGGCGGAGAGCCAATTTGAGGCTCTGAATCCGAACATAGATGTGCAACGTGAATCAATGGGCAGTATCTCAGCAGTAAGGCAGATAACTGACGTGGGGAAGAACGGAGAAGTGCTTGCATCTGCGGATTACTCACTTATACCGAGCATGATGTATCCGGAGTATGCCGATTGGTATGTGAGATTTGCGACGAATGATATAGTTCTTGCATATAATCCAGAGTTGAGCATGTATGCGGATGAAATCACGCCTGAGAACTGGTATGAGATTCTTCGCAGGGATGGTGTCATCTTCGGGTTCTCAAATCCGAATCTCGACCCTTGCGGATACCGTGCTGTAATGGTCTTTCAGCTCGCAGAGTTACATTACGGCGATGAGCAGATATTTGACGATTTGATTCTTGACAACACGGGAATTACGATAACCGAGGAAGGAGAAGGGACGTATTTAATAAAAACGCCAGAAGACCTGAAGCCAAACAGGGATAAAGTAAATATAAGACCGAAATCGGTTGAACTCGTGGCGCTTGTCGAGGCAGGTGGGCTGGACTACGCATTTGAGTACCGCAGTGTTGCGGTTCAGCATAATTTGGCGTTTGTGGATTTGCCTGAGCAAATAGACCTGAGCAAGATGGAGTATGCAGACTTTTACAAAAAGGTCAAATTGGAAACCGTGGATGGTAAGACAAAAACAGGAAAGCCAGTTGTGTATGGTATCACCGTTCCGACGAATGCGGAAAATCCAGAACTTGGATTGGAGTTCGTGAAATTCGTGATAGGCGATGCCGGGCAGAAGATTTTTGCCGATATGGGACAGCCGCCAATTGTACCTCCCGAAGGAAGCGGTAATTTGCCGGACGAGCTGAAAAGTTTGGTGAATGTTGAGCACGTGGAGCCAACGCCATCACCGGGTCCAACGCCAACACCAGCACCGAAAGCGCCGGGCTTCGGAGCAGGATTTGCCATTGCGGGTATATTAGCGATCGCATATTTGGCGCTGAGAAGGAGGAAAGAGAACTGAATCTTTAGGGAGAGATAGTTCTCCCTCTTATTATTTTTCAGTCCTTTGAGACCATCACTTCTGACGCTTTTATCACCGCTTCTACTTTATCGCCCTCTTTCAACTCAGGCTCCGCCTCATTTGTTCGCTGTTATGGTCCCGGGTTTGGTGACTTCGATTCTCGCAGTAGAAGCGACAACATGTGACAAATTCAATTAAATCTTCTCGTCTTTATCCGTAGAAATGAGGTCCCAGCTCTTCTTCTGGAATATACCTCAAAGCCTGTCTGAAGACAGCTCTAATAGTGCCTTAAGTTTTGGCATGAACTGGTTCGAGCTCAAGATTAACCAGAATAGAAAAATCTGGAAGAATATCCCATTCCTTCAGGTCCTCACCCTCAAGATGAAGAGCTATTGCTTCCTTCACGTTCTCCACAACTTCATCTATGGTCCTGCCCTGGGTGACCACGGGCAAATCCAGGCATTCAGCAATATAATGCTTCTCCCCCTTATAAACCTTAAACATGATAATTTTTTTTCATGGTTCTATTATTTTTCAGTCCTTTGAGACCATTACCTCTGTTGCTTTTATCACTGCTTCTACTTTATCGCCCTCTTTCAGACCGAGCTCTTCCGCGGCCTCCTTTGTTATCATCGCCGTGATGGTCACAGGCTTGGCGACCTCGATTTTCACGGTAGAAGCGACTTCGCCTTCCTCTACTGCTTTCACAATACCTTCAATCCTGTTCCTTGCGCTTAATGGCATTTTTTATCCCCTATGCATATTTTCATCATCTCCATCTTTAAGTGCTTTTCGATACGAAAAAAAAAAAAACCGAAAACCTTTTATACCGAGATGCATATACATGCATGTCGGTGAAGAAAATGGAAAGGAGAAAAATATTGGTTTTGGGGATAGCGATTGCAGTGATTGTGTGTGCGCTGACATTTCCAGTGCATGCTGCAGAGCCGACAACGTCCGTACACATAATAAAGTACGCCTCAGATGGCACGGTCTTAGGGGAAACGGCTGTGACGTATGAATGGATGAAAACGAATCTGCTAGTTTGCGGTGATGGTGCAACACATTATTACCATCAGGGACCTGTGTTTGATTCTCCACCGGGACCCTGGAACCCTGACGAGACGACAAACTTCAAGGATAAAGGCGCCGTGAAAGGGACGAACGTTAAAGACCTGTGTGACCTGGTGGGGGGCATGTCCCCGGGCGATGAGATAAAGGTCAGTGCCACTGACGGGTTCAGCAAGTGGTTTAACTACACGAACGTCTATGAGCCGCAGCCACGGCAGGGACCGATTGTTCTATGCTGGTATAAAGATGGAAATTATGTGCCCGATTACGAGGGAGGGATGCAAATTGTTTTCTTTGCTGACAACTCCACCAATCCTGAGCATAAACACGTGTTCGGCAACTGGGACATGCACGAATGTTTATCTGAGAAATACTGGCACAATTTCAGCGCCGTTTATCCCTCCACAAATGGACTGTCTGTGAAGTACATTGATGAAATAGCGATATACAGTAATGAAACTACGTGGAATCTTACCCTAACCGGTAATGAGACAAAGGTTTACACGCTTGACGAAATTAAGGCAATGCCTTCCTATACTGCAAGTGGTGGATTCAAGAAACGCAGTGGTGCGATAGTGGGACCATACACATACAGGGGCGTTAATATAACCTATTTAGCAGGTCTTGTTGGTGGATTAACGCCTTCAAGCAGTGTAACGGTGACCGCTTCTGATGGATACGCGATGACTTATACTTATGATCAAATCATGGGAGAGATTACCACATACAACGCCACCACGGGTGAACCGGAACCCGATGGACCTGTGAACATGATTTTAGCGTATGAAGAAGGTGGAAAGCCAATACCTGACGAACAAGGTGGACCGCTCAGGGTTGCTTTCGTAGGACCTGACTCGCCGATAACTGATGGACATTTCTGGATTAAATGGGTGAATAAGATAGAGATTCTGGGTGGTGTAGAAGAATGGAATCTAACGTTAAGGGGTGCTGCGATTACTGAAGTGATGGACCGTTCGACATTCGAGTCCGGCGTGGGATGTCATGGCGTTAGCTGGACAGATGACAAAAATCGAACATGGGAGGGAATACCTTTGTGGAAGCTCGTTGGCTGGGTTGATGATTCCAATAAGCACGATTTCAACGATACGCTTGCGGACCTGGGATACAATGTTACAGTAATCGCAAGTGATGGATACAGTAAGACATTCAACAGTTCTTTCGTAGCGAGAAACGACAATATCATCGTTGCGAATGAACTGAATGGGACGGCGCTGCCAGAGAAATACTGGCCACTTCGACTCGTTGGACCGGACTTGAAGAAGAGTGAAATGGTGAGGAACGTTGTGGAAATACGCATTACAGAATTGATGCTCCATGCCTTCGATACGGGAGAGCCAGACATCACGTTTGACGAATCTTTCACGCTAAAAGCGGGCGAAACCTACTACTACACCATCCGCACAGGTTCTTATCCGCAGATAATACATGCAAGAGAGTTCAATGCAACAGGAGGAACAATTACATGCACGGAATTCTTGGATACAAACGAAAAAATTCACGACAATTGGATTCCAGCCATCAGGCTGGAACGATTTTTTTCCTTAACTTAATTATTAGCAAGTGGAAAATGAGAAAAAGCACACTATTAGCAATCTTATGTCTCTGTGTTGCACTGCTGTTTTCAACGCTTCCAGTAGTGGTCCATGCAGCCGAACCGACAACATCCGTCCACATAATAAAGTACGCCTCAGATGGAACAACAGTCCTGAACGAAACGACTGTAACGTACCAGTGGATGGAGAATAATCTACCAGTCCAGGGGGATGGAAAGACGCATTACCATCATCAAGGACCCACCTTTGACGACGAAAATTTATGGGACGAAAATGAAACGCGAAACCTGGAAGATTTTAATGCCGTGAAGGGGACAAGCATTAAGGACTTGTGTGATATGGTGGGAGGGATGTCTCCCGGCGATGAGGTGATGATCAAATGCACGGAAGACGGTTTTAGCAAGAAATTTGACTATACAACAGTCTACGAACCGTCGGACAGGCAGGGACCGTTAGTCCTGACATGGTGGCGTGCAGAGGATGGATATGTCCCCGATTATAAAACGGGGATGCGACTTATTTTTTTCGCTACCACCAAAAATCCTGATGATAAATACGTTTTTGGCAATTGGGACATGCATGAATGCTTAGCCGAAGAATACTGGCACTACTTCGGGGTTTACCCTTCATCAAAAGGGCTATCTGTAAAATGGGTTGATTTGGTGGCGATATATTCTTCTACACTACCACCTACTCCAACGCCTTCTCCTTCTTCACCCGATGATGAAGACGAAGAGCCACCGTTGAGTCCAACACCTCCTCCATCTCCAAGCCCTGTACCTTCTCCATCACCAATCCTTCTATGGGGTCCTTATATCACAGGCACCACAACAGACACTACGATAATCAACTGGAAAACAGATATTGCGGCAGATGGAACAGTGAAGTATGCAACAGAGGAATATCATACCGAAAGCGGTGAATACGACCATACAATTACAGATATTGAAAAGAAAGAACTGCATCACCTTGTTATTACAAATCTAACGCCGAACACGATACATCATTATCAATTAACAGTTGGGAACGAATCATACGGAGATTATACCTTCAGGACGTATCCCTGTACAAATGAAAGCTTTACCTTTATTGTATATGGCGATACGAGAGAGCAAGTCCCGTTATTCACGCAGATGGAGCGGTACAAGCTCGTTGCTGACCGTATCGCCGAAGAAGAGAATGTCTCGTTCGTGATACACACTGGCGACCTTGTTTGTGATGGAAGCAACCTGACACGGTGGGATGTGTTCTTCGATGCGGGAAGAGCGATGCTGGCAAATACAACCCTTTATCCGGTGCTTGGGAATCATGAGGATAACCATACAAACTATTACGATGCCTTTGGAGTTCCTGAGTGGTATTCATTCGACTGTGGGAATGCGCACTTTACCGTGCTCGATAGCAACGATTGGGCAATGCCACACATGACAGAGCAGACAGCATGGCTGCGGAACGACATTGACGGCGATGCGACATGGAAGTTTGTAATATTTCATCATCCACCATATAGCTCTGATGAAAGACATTGGGGTGGCTGGACAAGTTTCAGGGACTACTGGGAAGATATATTCATAAACAACAGTGTGGATGCCGTATTCAATGGTCATGTGCACGTCTATGAGCGGTATGAGGAAAAAGGGGTTCAATACGTGGTGTTAGGCTGTGGTGGAGCGCCGTTGTATTCTCTTGCGGAAGGGAAGATACCGGGCTATCAGAACAGTTTTGAACATACGCTCGGATACGCCAGGATTACGATGGATGACGATAATGCGACGATAGACGTAATAAAAGTTGCAGATGTGTCAGGAGATAACAAGGAGGTTACACACATCTACCCGCCACATACGATTTTTGAGCGTGTTGTCCTTAACCAAACTTCAATTCCAGCACCTGCACCAACTCCTGCACCTGTACCAGCGCCTTCCCTCTCTCCCACACCTACTCCAGGTTCGTCGCCTTCTTCTCCCCCATTTTCATCCCCTATTCCTTCACCATCCACAACACAGAAAACGTCAGGATTTGGTGTTCTATTTGCAATCATTGGATTATTAGCAATAATTTACTTGATTAAACGGAGAAAATGAACCAAAAAATAGTGCTGGGGATTTCACTGCTTCTGCTGTTGGTATGCGCAACGTGTCCCGTTCACGCAGATCCAACGACGGAAGTGCACGTGATAAAGTACGCAGAGGATGGAACAATACTGAACGAAACAACTGTATCGTACCAGTGGATGGGGGAAAATTTGCCTGTTTACGGAGATGGAGTAGCACATTACTACCATCAAGGGCCTGTATTTGAGGACGATAAATGGGACAAAAATGAAACAAAAAACTTAAAAGACAAAGGTGCGGTGAAAGGAACAGACGTCAAAGACTTGTGTGAATTAGTGGAGGGAATGTCTCCCGGTGATGAAGTAATGATCCATGCTTCAGATGGCTACCATGTGGAGTTCGGCTACGCAAACGTTTATGAACCGCAACCCGGGCAGGGACCGATAGTTCTATGCTGGTATTGCGGTGAGGATACAGAAGTCGGTGAACGACAGGGAGAAGGGTATCCACCCGAGTATTTCACGGGAATGCGGCTCGTTTTCTTTGCCGATGACCACGTGTTTGGCATCTGGGACATGCATGAATATTTACCTGAAAAATGTCAGCACTTCTACGGAGATATGTATCCTTCAACAAATGGGCTGTCCGTGAAATGGGTTGATGAGATAAGGATATACACAGGGGGATATACCGGCGATGCTGGAGGTCCCGCAAAATCTATGCCCACACCGGTATCAAGCCCAATGCCAGGATTTGAAGCAGTATTCGCAATTGCTGGATTGCTGTTGGCTACTTATGCTTTAGGGAGGAGAAGATGAAAGGAGACAGCAAAGCTCGCAGACTTTTATCTATTCTTGTCATTGTGGTGGTGTGCGTAGGTATTATTGGTGCAGTTGCATACACGCATCCTTTTGTGGGAATTACAGAGGAGAGAATCAATTGGAACCTGACGTTGATTGGCGAGGAAGAGAAAGTGCTGCCCTTTGATGAAATCAGAGCAATGCCTTCTTACGGGGGTTATGGCGGATTTTTTACAACCGTTGGTATGGTGAATGGACCGTTCAAATGCAAAGGTGTTCCCATAGAAGAACTCTGTACCCTCGTTGGTGGATTTAACGCTTCAAACACCCTTTGGGTATCGGCACCTGACGGGTATTTAATGGTCTTCCCATACGACCAGGTCAGGGGCAATTTTGTCACTTATGACCCCGCAACGCTTAGGGAAGTGCCACACGGAGATTTAAAGATGATATTAATGTACGAACAAGACGGTAAACTTCTATCAGAGGATGATGGCAGACCGCTCAGACTTGCTATTGTTGGCTCTGACAAACTTCTGACCGAAGGGCATTACTGGGTTAAATGGGTGGATAAAATAGAGGTTCGAACATGAAAGCGAGACACGTTGCAGCCCTGGTAATAATTGCTGCTGTGGTTATGAGCGTAGCGCTGTATATGCCCCATGAGCAAGAGAAAACAAGATTGAAGGTTATCTACGCAGGAAGCCTGATTGTGCCATTTGAAGAAATAGAAAAGCAATTCGAAAGCCAGCACCCCGGCGTGGATGTGCAGATGGAGGGACATGGAAGTATCCAGGTGATTAGACAGGTAACAGACATTCACAAAGAGGGGGATGTGCTCGCAGTTGCCGACGATTCCTTGATTCTCGACATGATGTATCCCGATTATTCCGATTGGACGGTGAGATTTGCAACGAATCAGATGGTCATCGCGTATAATAACAAGAGCAAATACGGAGATGAAATAAACGAATCGAACTGGTATGAAATTCTCGCACGACCGGATGTGAAGTTCGGCTTCTCGAATCCCATGCTGGACTCGTGCGGATACAGAACCCTGATGGTGACCCAGCTCGCGGAATTGTACTACCACAACAAAACGATTTTTGACGATTTAATAGTGTACAATTTTGACCCTCAAATATCTGTAACCAAAAATGGCAATACATACATCGTGCTTGTGCCGGAGGTATTTGAGCCACGAGCAGAAAAAGTGGTTATTCGAGGCGGAAGCGTGCAGTTAATAGCTCTGCTCGATTACGGTGGGGTTGATTATGCCTTTGAATATAAGAGCGTAGCACAGCAACACGGATTGATGTTTTTGGAATTGCCTGCCCAGATTGATTTGAGTTCTCCCGAGTATGAAGATGTCTATAAAAAGGTTATAGTTCGGCTAGGATTTCAACGTTTTGCATCCGTGGATACTGAACGTGTCGGTATGCCAATCTTCTACGGGATAACCATTCCTAAGAATGCACCGCATCCAGAACTTGCGGCGGAATTCGTGAAGTTCGTGCTAAGCAAGGAGGGACAGAGAGTACTCCGTGACTTGAAGCAACCTACAATCCCTCCTGTAACAGATAATTTTGATAAAATACCGGATGAACTTAGAGCAGTGGTTATAAAAGACATAAGTAGGAAGGAGGAGCGATGAAATTACCCTCGACCTGGTCAATAGAGAAACTAAAGCGGGAGAAGATATATGTCTTTTTCCTCTTTTTAGGGCTCGTTCTCGTTGCTTTTGTCTTTATTACGCTTTGGGATATGTTTTACAGGCAAACGGAAGACTTCCCCGCGTTAATTGATGCTGCAACGAACTCAGTAGTTCTAAAAGCAATCGGGATAAGCATTTCTATGGCTATGGCGTCCACACTGATTGCTTTCTTTTTCGGCGTCCCGTTAGCTTATTTCCTCGCAAGAAAGGATTTCCCGGGTAAGAGCATTATAGAAGGCATTGTGGACATTCCGCTGATGATTCCACACGTTGTTGCCGGGATTGCGTTATATGGTGTGTTCATGCGGTATGGAGTGATTGGGGCACCACTAAAAAGGTTAGGAATTGTAATTACCGATGCGTACCCTGGAATAGTAATTGCAATGCTCTTCATGAGCCTTCCGTATTTAATAGACACTGCGAGAGAGGGTTTCAAGGAGGTTGATCCACGGTTAGAGAATGTTGCACGTTCATTGGGCGCATCGCATTGGAGAACGTTCCGAGAGATAACTTTTCCTCTTGCTTTTCCATCCATATTAAGCGGTGCGATCCTGAGCTGGGGGCGAGCGATAAGCGAGTTCTCGGCTGTGCTTATCATCGCATACCATCCTATCTCTGCACCGATTTTAATATACGAGAAGTTTACATCTTTTGGGTTACCGGCATCAAGACCGATTTCGGTTTTGCTGATTTCGATTTGTCTGGTTATATTTATAATGTTGAGGATGCTGCAGAGAAGAAAGAAATGAAAAAATTCAAAGAAAAAGCGAGGAAAAATGCAAAGCAAGGCTTTGCGGGGGCATCCCCATTTCCATACTTTCCTACTTCTCAAAATCACCTGCCACCATTTCTTTCACCCTATCTCTCTTATAAATCGCCTCTTCAACCGCCTTATCCACTCTCCTCTTCATCTCTTCAAAATTCTTCCCAGTAGTCACGCTTTCTCCCACAGCCTTCTTTACCGGTGTGTACGCAGACTCACGAAACTTAGGTATGAATACTTTTCTTTCTCCATCCACAACGATTTCTGCACCTTTCCCCTCTTCAACCTCGCCAACCACTTCTATTCTCACTCCTTCACTTCTTACAACTTTTTTCACGTCTTCTGCCATAGCTTCTGGACAAATAATAAGAAGAGCATCCAGAGATACGCCTAAATAGTCTATTCCATGCCGTTCCAGCATCCTGAGCACGTGCTCATTTACTAAACCCCGCATCGTGGCTTCATAAAAAACGAGTTTTACGCCCGCTACCTTTGCAATCTCGTTCGCATCTCCTCTGATCCCTCCGTTTGTCACATCGGTCATGACATGAACCCTGCTTACCATATCTTCTTTGATAAGCGCATTACAAGCACGCAGAAAATTTATGTTTAGCGTTTCTTTCACTACTTCTGTTTCACCATAATACAAAGCGGCGGTGGAGATTGTGCCCCCTCCCGCTCCCTCGGTCATTAATATTACATCCCCTTCTCTTGCTCCTTCTCTCGATACGAGCGCATCAGCAACGCCAACTGCGCCAACGCAGCCCGTCATCCTTTCGCCTATTACCACATCTCCACCTATTCGCAATGTCGAACCCGTTACGAGCGGAACGCCAGTTGCATCTGATACCGTTGAAATTCCCGCTACGTGGTCGAATATCTTCGCAACGTCACCGTCATCGGCAACATGAATGTCTGAGAATAGTGCAACAGGTATAGCACCCATCACATACACGTCACGAAGAGCGGCACGAGCAACGTGAAAACCAGCGAGAAACGGGAAATCGCTCAGTCGCGAATGCATTCCATCTACGGTTACAACCACTTTACCCGCACCCTTTCTTTTGCCAGTATCTGGAAAACGCACTACTCCGGAATCACTTAAGCTTGAGGAGTCAACTACTGCACTCGTTGCTCCTATTATCTCGCCTATCTTCTCATGAGCGTAAAAATCACCCAAACCTCTCGACCCCACTCCCAATTCGCCCATTCTCACACCTGATTTTATTTCTGTGAGAATGCCAAGCTCGTCTTTTAAATCAAGCGTTCTTTTCGCTTCTTCCAGTATCGCCCTCGAAATCGCATCAGCATCTTCTCTTCTTATACGATTACGCTTTATCTCCATGATATGACTGCACATCGCAGCGATTATCGCCTCTTCTTCTTCCCCTTTCCTTAGCTTCCTCTTTACAAATCCCTCAAGGTCCATTTATGCACTCCTTTGGATCAATTGATTTTAAGGTTGAAATTATATTATATCTAATGTTAATGATGTTGATACAGCAGGTTAAAGTGGGTATCTGTGGTTTTGCCAGGTCGCAAGAGATTGTATTTACTAATCTGCGTTTGTTAGAGGTGCAGACCACTTTTTACAGACCAATGAAGAGAGCAACAGCGGAGAAATGGAGAATACGTGCACCGAAAGACTTTGAGTTTACGGTAAAAGCATGGCAGTTGATCACACACGAGCCGACCAGCCCCACATACAGAAAGGCTAAGCTGAAGATAGATACAAGCGAAAAGGGCATGTATGGGTTCTTCAGACCAACGGATAAAGTGTTTGAAGCGTGGGAAGCTACAAATGAGATACGAAAAGCGCTGAATGCGGAGATAGTTGTTTTCCAATCCCCTGCAAGTTTCAAAGAGCGCGAAGAGAATATAAACCATATGCGTGATTTTTTTCGCTCAATAGATACCGGGGGGAATCTAAAGATGGTTTGGGAGCAGAGAGGGAATTGGAATAAGGACACAATAGGGAAATTATGTGCGGAGTTGGGTCTCGTTCATTGCGTGGACCCTTTCGCTGATGACCCCGTTGCTCAAACGGACTGTACTTATTTCAGGTTGCACGGCTCACCGCCGGGGAGAAGAATGTATCGCTATACATATACGGAGGAGGATTTAAAGAGATTGTACGAGAAATGCATGAATATGAAGAGTTCGGAGGTCTATCTGCTTTTTAATAATGATACGATGTATGAAGATGCATTGAGGTTTATGAAAATGATGGAACAATCGGAAAAAGACTCCGATGGAGTTATCCCCCATATCAAATAATTTTTTCAGATTTCAAATCAAAAATCAAAAACGAAAGTTTTAAATAGGGAAATAATTAGAATAAAAATTATGCTTCCAATCAGAAATATTGAGAGGAATATTGAA
>JAODGF010000085.1 GCA_025464645.1 Methanosarcinales archaeon | reverse complement strand
AGAAATTAGAGTTTAGGATTTTCTGCTCTTTATTGAGCAAGTTCTTTTTCGGAATAACTATAATATAAACCTCCTCACAACCTCGACCCAGCCTTCTGGTCCCTCACTCTTCGCTTTATAAAGATTTGGCAATGAAATATCAAGCCATGCGCCCTTCTTATTCTTTACCAGAGCTGGTTGGTCCACCGCTTTTAGCATCGGTATGTCATTCATACTATCTCCAACTCCTATGGTCTTCACTTCCCCATATTCGCGCTTGAAGAGCTCTGTGAGAATCTTCACTGCTTTTCCCTTGTCCGCGTTCTTACCATGAATGTTGTAATATCTTCCTCCGTAAGTAACAGCAAACCCCTTATCCTTGATTTTGTCGAACAAAATTACTTCCTTCTCTTTTGGTTCATCAAAAATGAAACTCTCGTTATATTCCTTCTCTTTTGCAAGTTTCGCCTTCTCTACATTTAAATTCGCATCGGCTGCAACCTCCTCCGCGGTCATGTCTCCAAAACCCGTGATTTTAAATCCCGTTTCCTCTTTGATTTCCTTTAACGCTTTCCTTAACTCCTTATACGAAGCACCGAGTTCAACAACGCAGTAATTGCCTCTTTTTTTACATTCAAAAGTAAATGAAAAGTAGTTCTCAGGAATGAAAATCGCGCCACCATTATCTACAATAAACGGGTCCTCTATTCCCAGCTCTTTTCGGTAGTATTCGTTCTCAGCTAATGTCTTCGCTGTGCAAAATACGACCGGGACCTTTCTCCTCTTCAAAGTCTTCAGAACCGGAAGCGCTGCATCGTAAGAATAATCATAGAGGTCAAGCAGGGTTCCGTCAAGGTCTGTGAAAAGAACTTGTTTCATTATACCGAGCGAATGCTTTCTCCTTTCAAATCTTCCTCTCCCAATTCACTCTCGATGCCCGTCCCTTGTTTAAACCATACATATGTTTCTGAATTACTTTCCAGCAATTTTGTAAATCTACTCGCGTCAATTCCACCAATAGGCGGCATCACGATATTCGCTTTCGGCTTCTCCCACATATCCAGAATGTCTCTTAACTCCTCAAGCACTTTTGACCTCACATAATCATTGCAGAGCTTACTGTTGTAAACCGTGCAAAGCGAGCCAAGCAGCATATTCTTAATATGCTCCTCCCCCTTTTCCTCGTGCAAGTGCGGGTTTAAAGTCTCTATCTGAAATATCTCGATTCCTTCATTTGCTGCATCAGGATACGATATTTTCTCCGCCTTCAACCCAAATTCATCAAACAAATAAACGAAGTGGTATGGTTCGATTGAGAAACCGGTCGAATAGCTCATTATGTCCGCGAGTTTTATCGTCATTGCGTGTTCGCCCGCATTTCCCGTTATCACCACTCCGGTCTCAAATCCCGTACTGGTAGAGAGCAGGAGATTGAGAAACTTGTTTGTGGTCTCACTTACTCTGCCCCATTTTTTAAAATAAAGTCTATCCTCCACCACTTTTGGCTTGTATCGCCAATGAAGTCTCACCATGCTGTATGGCGATTCCGACATGCAGAATCCCGCAGCATAATCCATCACATATTCACGCACAGAACCCGGGATGTAGTTGTCAGCATCAGCAAACCCGATAAAATCTTTTCCCAGCGATTTCGCAAGCAGCATGCCTATTATCATACCCTCGGACTTACCATCCCTGACCAAATCATCCTTATCGAGAAGATAATCATATCCTGTATCATAAAAAGCAAAGCCCAATTCAGGGTCTTTCTGGTGGATGCAGAGAATTTCTTGCTGTGTCAGTTCATGGAATTTTGTTATCATATCCTGCTCCATTTTGTATATATCATGATTTTCCCTTTCGCTGTTTGACACCACAATTACAGAACAATCAAAGGGGATCGCTCTTAAAACACCATCGAGCAAATGTATTTTTTCATCCTTTACCGGTATAACGATTGCAAGACGCCTCAAAATATCTTTGATTTCTTCAAAAGAGACGTCTTTTGCACGTGGATTTTCAAAGCCGCCGGAATCAAGTTTTAATATACGCTGCAGCTCGTGTATCTTCACCGAGCCGAATATTTCCGTACGCCTTGGCATATCAATAAGCATTTTTTCAACACCCTTATGTTAAATATTTGTTTTATATTATATATATTACACTTTGCTTATAATGTGATAATTTAAAAGGGTAAAAAATGCCACGTTCACATGGGGAGAGGAAAGGAACAAGGAAGAAGTTGAGCAAGAGAAAAAGGGAGCGAGGGCTGTCTCCAATAAGCAGAACAATTCAAAGATTTGAACCCGGGGAAAGCGTACATATCCGCATAGACCCGAGCGTCCATAAAGGCATGCCACATCAAAGATTTCACGGCATGACTGGTAAGATAATAGGAGAGCAAGGAAGGGCGTATATCGTGGAAGTATCAGATGGAAAAAGGCAAAGGAAAAGGGTGAAGGAGTTATTTATTCGTCCTGAGCATCTGAGCCCACAAGAAATTAGGGGATAGTTTTTTATATACGGAAGGTGAAATAATAAAGCATGGCGGAAAAAAGAAGAAGACCCTCAATATTTGATTTGATGGAGAAGTATATAGAGCGGATGTTCGAGGAGACGAGAAGACTGCCACTGCCATTTGAGGAGGAATTCGCGCGAAGGTGGAGAAGAGAGCCGGAGGACATAGAAGAGTGGTTAAGAGACCCGTTTGAAGAGATGATGAGGAGATTAGAAGAGGAATTGCCTGAGGAGTTCAAGGATTTTGTGACGGAGGAAGAGACGCCGGAGGGAAAGGTAAGAAGATACGGTCCTTTCATCTACGGGTTCTCTTATACAAAGGAGCCGGGGAAGGCGCCGGAGATAAAAGAGTTTGGGAATATAAGACCTTCGTACCGAAGAATAGAGCCTGTTCCAAGGGGTGAACGCGAACCTTTGATAGATGTGATGGAGCAGAAGGATTATTATGAAGTCGTGGCGGAATTGCCAGGTGTCGAGAAGCGCGATATAAAATTGCATGCAACTGAGGACTCGCTGGAAATAAGAACGGAAAACGAGAAAAGGTTCTATAAGGAGATACCTTTCGATATACCGGTAAAGCCTGAAACTGCAAAGGCGACTTATAAAAACGGCGTGCTCAGTGTGCGGATAACAAAGAAAGAGGGCGAGAAGAAGAAGACTACTATATCGCTGGATTGAACGAAGGAAAAGGGCAAGGAGGGAAGGCGGTGGAAGAGTATAGTAGTGTCTCTACAATTTAATTATTAGACATAATACTTGGACAACTTCTTATCAGCCTTCTCTTCGTGAACTTCCAGTTATGCAGTTTATTACCCTAAAGAAGCCAGACCCAAAATAAAAGAAAATGGATTCGGAAATGAGATTAAAACTTACTGAGGCTTCGCTATCCTCCGTAGTGCCTAAATCACGAGGTAAAAGTGGAAGAAGATCAAATCTTTCATAGGAATTGTGGTGAAATTTTAAGAATAGGACTCGATGTGGAATCTACTCTGGATTACTTCATATCTAACTATTTTTGCGCCCCTCAAAGCTATAAAACCTCTCTTTTAAGGGATTTAATTTTAGTGGAACAGATAGGATTTGGACGTAAAATCGATATTTTTAAAAAGATTTGTAAAAGGGAAAATATCGATGAAGAACGGATTGGCAGGATAGCTGAGGCTGTTATGTTTGTAAATAATATCAGAAACAGAGTTGCACACGATGAGGCGTTTATATCTGCCAAAAGGAAGGAATAAAACTCCAAAAACGTAAAAGCGTGCAATACAAAAAGGATGAGCTAAAAATCACGGACGAACTCGTCAAGGAAGTTGACGAAAAAAGAACTTATTTGTTTGTGCGGATATGGCGATTGATTTCTGGAATATGGTTGAAACGCAAGGAATTAACGCTGAAATCGCATTGAGAATTTAAAGAATATTTAACTTATGAAAGAATACAACGCCCAGATTGATAGATTTAATGGGTTACAGATGTAATACTCAGATACCTATGATAAATGGCTTAAAGATGGTGGATTTGAGGATGCACGTGAGCATCTTTTCCAAAAACTAAAATAAAAAAGAAGAAAATGGGGATTTTTAAAGATTAATAAGGTGGCATCCCGCCCGGTGGCACTCCTGGTGCTCCCGCAGGCGGTAGTTCCTCGCGCTTTGACGCAATCACATCGTCTATCCGGAGTATCATCGTTGCAGCCTCTACTGCGGATTCCAGCGATTGTTTCTTAGTTCGCAACGGTTCTATCACGCCTCTTTGCCACATATCAACGATTTTGCCCGTATAAGCATCCAGACCAGCATTCTTTTCGCCTCGTTCATGTGCGGCTTTCAACTCCACCAGCTTGTCTATCGGGTCGAGCCCGGAATTTTCAGCTAACGTTCGCGGTATTATCTCCACCGCTGCTGCGAAATTCTCCACTGCCAATTGCTCTCTTCCTTTTAGTGACGCACTGTATTCTCGCACGCGCAGCGCCAGTTCAGTCTCTACTGCACCGCCGCCTGCAACTGCTTTTCCATCCTCGATTATGCAGCCAGTCACCCGGAGCATATCATGTAAAGCGCGCTCAACTTCATCCACTACGTGTTCTGTACCGCCTCTTAGCACTATGGAGACCGCATGAGGATTCTCGCACTCCTGTATAAACAGCATCTTATCACCCGCTATCTTTCTCTCTTCCACTAAGCCAGCATGCCCTAAATCACTTTCGCTTATCTCACCCACGTTAGTTATTATTCTACCCCCGGTAGCTTTTTCCAGTTTCTCCATATCGCTTTTCTTTGCCCTTCGTACAGCAACAATGCCTTCCTTAGCAAGATAATGCTGCACGACATCATCTATCCCCTTCTGGCAGATCACAACATTCGCACCGCTTTCTTTTATGCGCTCCGCCATCCGGTGCATCGTTCTCTCCTCTTCCTCAAGGAAGCCCTTTAGCTGGTCTGATGACGTTATCTTCACTTCTGCACTCGTTTCTGTCTTCTTCACCTCCAGCGCTGCGTTAATCAATGCTATCTTTGCATCTTCTACTTTTCGCGGCATCCCGGGATGCACTATCTCTTTATCCAGTGCCATTCCCTGCACTAACTCTGTGTCTCCTATTCTCCCTCCAACTTTCTTCTCCACATTTATATTTTCTGTGTCAACCACTCTTTTCCCTCCATGACCAGTTTCCACGATTGCCTTAACCGCCTTTATTGCAATTCTCGATAGGAAATTACGATAACCCTCTGAGAATTTCCCGGTTATTGCGGTTCGTGCTATTTTCTTCAGCTCTTCGTCATTGTTTATGTCTATATCCATAGCAATATCATCCAGCACCTTTTTCGCCCTTTCTGCCGCAAGTCTGTATCCTGAAGTGATTACCGATGGATGCAATTCCTGTTCCAATAGCTCCTCAGCCCTCTTTAGCAGTTCACCTCCAATTACAACAGAAGTCGTCGTGCCGTCACCTGCTTCCTCATCCACCGTTTTCGCAACCTCTACCATCATCTTCGCTGCCGGGCTATCTATGTCCATCTCCTTAAGAATGGTCACACCGTCGTTTGTTATAACCACATCACCAAGAGAATCCACAAGCATCTTATCCATCCCTTTTGGACCCAAAGTAGTGCGAACAGCAGAAGCAACTGCCTTCGCTGCATTTATGTTCGTGCTCTGCGCCTCTCTCCCTCGTGTTCTCTCACTCCCTTCCCTCAATACCAATACCGGTATTCCACCTAACTGTCCTGCCATTTCTACGCTACCTCTTTAATTTTCTATGCAACTTTATTTATTTTTTAATTTAAACCCAAGTTATATAAATGCTTTTTGGAATAGGAATAGAAGCAGGTGAGTAAGTAAATGAGACTGGTGATGAAGTTTGGAGGGGGAGCAGTGGCAGATGGTGGAAAGATAAAGGCAGTGGCGGACTTGATACGGAGGTGCAAAGAAGAAGGGAAAAAGGAAATGGTCGTGGTTACCTCCGCAATTTTCAAAGTCACTGATATATTACACGAAAACGCAGCCAGGATATCAAAAGAAGGCGAAGTGGAAAAGGTAAAAGAATTTGTGGAGGATTTGAAAAATAAGCATGAAATAGCGGCATCTGAGGCGATAGCCAATAAGCATGTGTTGAGCATGGTGAAGAAAGAGATAAAAGAAAGAATAGGGGAGATGGAGAAAGCTTTGATTGGTATATGCCTTTTAGGCGAATTGACCGCGAGGTCACTGGACTATATCGTTTCGTTCGGTGAAAGATTAGCGGCGCCCATATTGGCTGGTGCGTTACAATCAGCGGGAATGGACGCAGTGCATCTTACTGGTGGTGGTGCGGGAATAATAACGAATGAAGACTATGGCAATGCGCAGTTAACAAGAGGCGCAGAAGCGACGATAAGAGCGAGAATTATGCCTTTATTGGACGGTGGTAAAATACCCGTCGTTAGCGGATATACCGGTGAAACGAAGAAGGGGATAATAACAACGTTGGGTAGAGGTGGCTCTGACTACACCGCCACCATAATTGGTGCGGCGATAGATGCTGATGAAATATGGCTCTGGAAAGAAACGGAGGGGATAATGAGTGCAGATCCCAAGATAATACGGAATGCAAGAAAGATTCCCTATATCTCATACGCAGAGGCGATGGAACTATCTTATTTCGGCGCTTCTGTTCTTCATCCAAGGGCAATAGAACCTGCAATGAGAAAAAGGATACCGATACGTGTGAAAAATTTACTCAAGCCTGAAGATAAGGGCACGCTTATTGGTGAGGAGCCGGAAAAAACAAAAAAGGCTGCCAAAGCCATTACTCTCATTGAAAACACTTCTATTATCAATATCGCTGGGGCAGGTGTGAGGAGCATCTCAGACGTTGCAGCACGTATATTCTCGGTCTTAGCCGCTAAGGGGGTGGACATCATAATGATAAGTCAGGGTTCGTCGGAAAGAACAATATCTATCGTTATAGATAGCGCGCAATTGGACCGAGCTGTTGGCGCGATACAGAGCATGAACGCAGGTGGCACCGTGATACGCGACTTCACATCCAATAGCAACGTCTGCGCAATGGGTGTTGTGGGAGCAGAAATGGCGGGAACACCGGGAGTTGCCGGGAAAGTCTTTTCCGCTCTTGGTAAAGAAGGAATAAGCGTGATAATGATCTCGCAAGGCAGCTCAGAGTTCAATATCTCTTTTGTGGTAAAAAAGGAAGATGCTTATAAGGCAGCACAAGCGATACACGATGTGTTTGAGATGGGGGTATAGTTAAAATACAATAAAATAGATATAACTATTTATCTTATGAAACTGTTAATTTAATGTAGGATATAAAAAGAAGGTGACGACATGACAGAATCAAACGAGGAGCAAGTGGAAACCGAGCTGTTAGCAGGTGTTGAAATAAAAACAACCGAGGATGTAGAAGTTCCGAAGTTGCTGATTGATCAGGTGATAGGGCAGGAACATGCCGTGGAAGTAATAAAGAAAGCTGCTAAGCAGAGAAGACACGTGATGCTGATAGGCACTCCAGGCACCGGGAAGTCAATGCTTGGAAGTAGCATGGCGGAATTGCTGCCAAAGGAGGAATTACAGGATATATTGGTATATCCCAACGCAGAGGATAAAAACACACCAAAGATAAGGGTTGTTCCTTATGGTAAGGGAAAAGAAATAGTGGATGCACAGAAGGTAGAAGTGAGAAAACGCATTCAGATGCGAAGTACTTTTCTCATGTTCACTTTCTTCCTCATTATAGGCATGGGTTTTATTTATGCATTACAATTCAGTCCAGTTAAGGTTGAGTACATTTTTTGGTCAATGATTGCCGCTACGCTTTTACTTTTGGTGTTCAGATGGATGATGCCGAAGGAGGAGGCGATGATGCCGAAGTTGCTTGTTTCCAATTTCGGACATGAGACTGCGCCTTTCATAGATGCAACGGGAGCGCACTCCGGAGCTCTACTCGGCGATGTCAGGCATGATCCCTACCAGTCAGGAGGATTGGAGACGCCAGCACACGATAGAGTAGAGGCAGGCGCTATCCACAAGGCGCATAAAGGCGTTCTTTTCATTGATGAGATAAACACGCTCAGGATAGAGGCGCAGCAGAACCTGCTCACGGCATTGCAGGAGAAGGAGTATCCGATAACAGGGCAATCAGAGAGAAGTGCAGGAGCTATGGTGAAAACTGAACCAGTTCCTTGTGATTTCATCATGATCGCTGCTGGCAATCTGGATGCCGTAGCTGGTATGCATCCCGCCCTTCGTTCTCGAATCAAGGGCTATGGATACGAGATATACATGAAAGATACGATGGACGATACCGCAGAGAACAGAAAAAAACTTGTCAGGTTCATTGCCCAGGAAGTGAGGCGGGACAAAAAGATTCCTCATTTTGATAGAAGTGGCGTGGAAGAGATAATAAGGGAAGCGAGAAGAAGATCTGGTAGAAAGGGACACCTTACTTTGATACTGAGGGACCTTGGCGGTTTGGTGCGCGTAGCTGGGGATATTGCCCGCGCAGAAGGTGCTAAATATGTAACCGGGGAACATGTGATAAATGCAAAGGCGATGGCAAAATCCGTGGAGCAGCAAGTGGCTGATGAATACCTAGAGCACAAGAAGGATTATAAATTGTTCAAAACCGAGGGGTATGAAGTCGGCAAGGTGAATGGACTCGCGGTGGTTGGAGATTCCGGTGTTATGCTTCCCATAATTGCAGAGGTTACGCCAGCGCAATCAAAGGAGGAAGGGAGGGTAATAGCAACGGGTAGATTGCAGG
>JAODGF010000084.1 GCA_025464645.1 Methanosarcinales archaeon | reverse complement strand
TGTACAAAGATGCTCATTTTACTCATAAGATCATCTTGCAAACATCATCTGAATTGTCACAAAATATTTATTAGGAATATACCATATAAACACTTTTCTAATATGGCAGGTGTTAAATTTGGGTTTAATATATTCCCAAATGTGGTGCCTTATTTGAGCATTTAAACCGAGCATTAGCTCCTACGAGCGATTTCTAATCGGTTCTTCATTTGAGCCCGTCAGGCGAAAACCTTTATACCCCACAGCATCATAATAACCACCAGTTCGCTTGCCCCAATTGCTAAAAATAATGTCAATGATAGCTTCAAACCCAATTTTCGACCAAAAAAAGACACATTGTATGGAATAAATGCATGGAATACCTCGAACATATTAAACAGAAACATGCCAACGATAATCGCCATAAATGCATCGACCACCGGCAGCCCTCCCATAATTAATTGCTGTGCCATGCTCATCGCCACAATGAGATTAAATGCCGCTACTATTGCTATTGGCAATGCCTCCCCTTCTAATGGGAAGATCACGGCTATCGGACGTAAAACCCAATTTACATAACTCATTATCTCCTCGCTATTTATTATGATGTAAAGAAGAAATATTACAGGAGCAAGGATTCTCAATATCTTCCCCAGTGTCTTAAAGCTTTCCTTAAATGCTTCTTTTATCTCTTGTTTAAAATCCACTTTTTTAGCTTCGTCAAAGCTGTAATCCACCTTATCCACGTATTCGTCTTCTAGAGATTCTGTAAGCTTCATTCTTCCATAGATAATCCCTATTGTCGTTTCTATTAAACCTATGGAAATCCAAATCCCGAGAAACAGAATCCCGTTTTTTAATCCAAATAAGCCAATTGCAATTGGTCCGGTGAAAAATAATACATACCAAAGCATAATAGGTAGACCGGCGGTAATGGTTGCAGCAATCACATGTTTATCATCGTGGACCAAACCCTTTTTGTAGAATCCCAGCAAAGTTGGAGCCGCTGAGGAAAGGTTAACCATGCTCATTAAGAAATAGAATGAACAACACATCGGTAACTTCCCCAATCGCACTAAAGGATTAAATATAAAACCTAATCTCAATAACTTTTTCCTTTTACATGCAATATACGCCAGCAATAAACCAATGTAGATGAAAAACGTTAGTTCAAGGGTGAATATTGCCGCATCAATTCCTGTTTTAACTAAATCCATCCCATTATCCTCTCATATATATCAGAGATCAAATTTAGCGTCCCCTTTCCAATGTAAGGCACATAAGACATCCTGGTAAATGAAGGAAATGCAAAAACAATCGCATTATTCATTATCTTCCTTTCTCCATCGGTTCCGAACAACACTTTTATGTCCGTGTCTTTTATCTCCTCTATAAATTCGTCATACGACTCCACAAATTTTGTGCATGTGGCATCAAAATCAAATTTTTCCATCGCGGATGAAGTTGCAAACGCCAACTCTACATTCATGCCCAGTTCGCACTCTAAAAATTTGCTCAATCCGCTTATTTTGGGTAAATCTCCTGCTACACAAACCGGGACATCATAAAACAAAGGCAAATTATTCCTGTATCTCTTTAATTTCTCATGTATTTCGCTAAAAATCCTATCATTAATAGCATACTCGAACTCGTAATATTCACTGAACTTCTCAATAAATTTTTTCATTCCTTCAACACCATAAGGGTAATCTGTGACAATATATGGAATCCCCAATTCCCGCTCCATTCTTCTTGCCAGCTTTACTCCATACCCGAACACAACATTTAAAGATGCATATCTCGCATATTTCAGTTTTTCCAGCGAATCGGGAATCACATTAACAGTGACTTTAACCTTAGAAGAGGAAAGAATCCTTTTTAGTTCCTCTAAATCTTCTTCAGCACTTACCACATCCCTTTGAAATCCGATGAGATTTACAAGGTTGGCAGAGGTGGGTTCACTCATTTTATATTCATTTTCAAAGATAAAATCACCTAACTTTTCAAGAAATGCTTCCATACCCTGCCACATCGGTTGAAAACCGCCGCAATCAAAATAAACATCGGCATCTACAAATTCAAGGTCGTCCCCAATTATTGAGGGTACATGAGAAGACAGAACGATTATTCGCTTATTTTTGTAGTGTTTTCTTGTCAGACTAATTGCTTTTTCTAAATTCTCTATTCCTCCATATACCACACTTCTCTCTCTCATAGCGCTTATCGTTGCATTACTTGATAAATTATTGGTTAAGACCTCGAAGAAATTCGGACCGAAGTGACATCCGCTTGGACCATGAACTAAGGCAACACAATCTTTCAGCGATGCTGCCATTCGATAAGCACCCAGGAACATAGAACCCTGGGAAGGCACGGTTACACTCATTTCTCTCTTAACCCCTCCATATCTGCATCATTTCCTCCCAGCAAATACGGCAGTGTAAAGTATCTTTAAGGCATGGAAAACGCCAGCCATCAACCGCATGCTCAAAAAATAACAGTTTCCTTCTTGGCAGTCTATTCCCTATTTTTCTCACTATCCCTTCTCCCAATCTCGTTATCATTGCATATGATATCCTGTAAGGTGAATAGCCATACAAAGATGGTGATATGGCTTTTATACCATTATGTTCATAAAGCATTGTTCGTTCTTCATCCTCGCTCAAGGTATCAACAAGCGCTAAATCCACAGCTCTCGCTTTCGCTTTCTTTACTTCCTCAAAAGCATCCAGATTAATAAAAACTTCTTCAACGCCCAACTTATTTGCAAGCATGCGGAACTCATTTGCTATCTCATTCGTATATCTCTTCTTCGTTCCAAATCTCTCTAACCATTCCGTGTTAATAAACAGTGCTTTAATTTTCAAGCCGATAAATTCAAGCAGTTTTAGATATTCCAATGAGATAGTCATTGGCACTAATACCAAAGAAAATGTTTTATCTCTCAATAGCTCTCTTATTCTTCTTAATTTCTCTTCTAACGCCGATTTCTCCTTGCTTAGAACTTCCTCCGCATCGCCCTCTAAATTGAACTTCGTTGCGATGTCCATATAAAATCTTTCTATGCCTTCCAGACCTGCATATCGCACGCATAAAGGGTCAAAGAGGTAATCCATGTCATATTTTTTTTGCATGAATTTCGCGGCATTCTCACTCCGCCGCATGAAATTGAGTTCAGCAGCAGGCATCTTTTTTATGTCGGCCACAGAACAGCCTGGGAATACCGTATTGACTTTTATTCCTATCCTATTCAATATCGTTTTTATTTCCACAATTTCCCCTTTTAAGTCTTCGTAATAGTGAAGTCTTCCGAAAGTGTCTATATTTACCGAATTCTCGACTTTATATCCCACATCTTTAGTCAATTGCTCGACGAGCGAATACATTGCATCTAACCTACCGCATCTTTCGATGCCAAATTTTAGCTCCTCTTTGTTTTTACCGTTCCAGGCATTTAACGTGTTCTTTGCAAAGTCGTCAATGTATTCCCTCTCCGCTCTGTCATCGTCATAACCGGAAGAAGGAGTTGTGACAATTGCAGCGCTTATTTTGTTTCTCACTCTCGAGACCACTTCCTCGAGGTCATCACCAATAATTGCAGGCACACAGGAGCCGATTACAGCGATTAAATCCGGCTTCTCTCTTCTGTCCAGCTCTAAAATAGCATCTTCAAGCCTTTTCTCACCACCATATATCACGTGGGGTTCGGTCATCGCCGTGGAATATATAGGTGGGTGATTTTTCTCCCCCAGAAGCTTCATTCTTATCGCATCGGTTGGAAAAAATCGCGGATAGTATGCGCAACCCTCCGGGCCGTGAACCAGAGGAACTGCGTTTTTTATCTCTGAGATTGCACATATTGCACCATATACCTTGCAGTCTATGCCGTACTGTGTTGCCTGCTTTAATATGTTCGAGTAGAATTTGCTTGTCAGGTCCATTTTTATTTAGGTATGGGGTTTGAGGAGTCAGGGTATGAATTTGCAGGTCATCGAGGCAAGTAAAACCACAGTGCCTCTCATCGTTAAGACCCTCTTGTTACCTTTGCCTTTTTCTTTCATCTTCTATCTCCTTCCTCTCTTCTCCGCGCATATCAAAAAATAATTATGTCCTCCACACGACCCTCCACAGAATTTACTTACAAAGCCATTTATCTTTGTTTTTATCGATGTATCAACCACGGTTATTTCACAGTCACATCCTTCTAAAACTTCCCGCGTGAATTTAAGATTTATTTTAGGATGATTTTTTGTTGTTTCCATTATTATTTTCCACGCTTCATCCTTGGTATGGTCACTGCTTCTCCCAGAGGTAAGCCGTTTAACAACTTTGTATATGCGATAGACAAATTTAGAGCGTAGGTTTAATTCGTATCCATTTGTGCGGTCAACCTCAATTATGATTATCCTCCCATTCGGTCTTGTCACTCTGATCATCTCTTTTATCGTCTCTTGTGGATTGGGCACGGGCCAAAGCGCGAATTTACAAAGCGTGCCATCGAAGGAGTTGCTTTTAAAAGGAATTTTTTGATTGTCCGCATTTATCAGTGCGGAAACATCCTTTTTTAACTCTTTTGTTCTTGTTTTTAATCTTGCCAGCATACTCCTCGAAAAATCCAGTGAGTAAACTTTGAACCAATCGGCTAATAGTATTGAGAGTGTGCCGGCACCACAACCAACGTCTAAGATTGTGTTACAATTACTGCCATCAAAAAGCTTCTTTACCAATTCTGCATAAACTTCATCCTTTATCCACAGTCTCCTGCTTCTGCTTCTTAGGTCATAGCCATCAACGACATAATCCCATGGATTGGGATATGGATTGATAGGATAAGTATTAACAAAAAAATCACGCACATCAGGTTTTTCCCTCATTCTTCATCACCTCTCCTACCAGAACGAACATCTCTTCCTCAAATCCTGTAATAGCACGCAAGAACTTCGATTTCTTCGTTGATACTCGCTCTTTAAGCGAGTAATCCACCTCTTTTATCTCAACCTCGCAATTCTTAAGCCATTCTTTTATCTTCTCCAAGGAAGTGCTGCTTTTATGATACTTCTTCATCTCTTCAAATTGCTTCTTCGGCTCCCTTCCGGTCCTAAGTTTGTAAAGTAAGAAGTGAAAATTATAGACCGGTCTGCCAAATATCTTATGCCTCAGTGTTATCTTCGTCTTATGCCAGTCTCCTTCCATAATTATTATTTTTTTCTTCGCCACGCGAGCCATTTCCGAGATTGCACGCTGTGGCTCGTGTAAAGGCCAGACAGCGAATCGACAAACCACAAAATCGAAACTTTCGTCTTTAAACGGAAGCTGATGAGCATCTGCATTGATTATTTCCAGTTCACACTCCATGTCTTCTTTTCTACTTTTCAATTGCAAAAGCATTTTTGAAGAGAAGTCCAAACTCGTCACAGCAAATCTACTCGAAAGTGGAATTGATATAACACCAGCGCCGCAGCCGACATCCAAAATCTTATTTCCGTCAGAATCAGAAATCCGGCGATCTATCTCCCTCGCCCATGCTTCTGGATTGGTCCAGAACCATTTAGGGCTGTTTTTGTAATCGTATTCGAATGCAAGGTTATCCCAGCATTCCCTCACTTTTTCTACTTTGTCCATTTTTATTTAGGCTTTAGGTGTTAGGTTTCGGAAATTGCTGCGTAGCTTTATAGACTTCTAACACAAGTTCATGGCTCTTCTGCCACACTTTCAGGTCCTCAAACCCCTTTATCTCTCCCATTTCATCTACCTATAGCCTATAACCTAACACCTCCTCTACACCTCTTCATACCACATCTGCCGAAATACTCTGGCGTTATTAGCCCAATATTTAGTTAAACCACCATATTCCTCGTCCTGGTCAAGCATTGACAGCAGGGGTTCGGAACTGCATGGTCGTTCAAGTGCTCTACGAGCTTCAATAGCTGCATCAACGACCGTCCAGTAGCCAAGTCGGAAGAAATAGCCAAACAGCCTGTTAGGTACGAGTGTTTTGAAACCGTGTTTCTCATACCACCAAGCACTCGTGCCAAGAGCCGGAGGCACTACCAGGTCAGGCTTTGTGCGCTTTAATGCCTTGAGTTCCTCTTCAAGACTTGGCTCGACCATTATTTCTGGGTCAGAATCATAATTAGAGCAAAAATCAACCCACATTCCCACTGTTCTCTCTTTTGCTTCATCATTTAGAAGCATATCAAAATTCGTGCCAGTTCTGAACTTGAGAACGAGGAGCTCGCATTTCATACCGCAATATCTGATCAAATCAGATGAGTAACCACCGTAGTAAGAGCCAACCACGGCTAAGGATTTCTCCTTAAGCGAAGGCAGATGTTTGGCAAGAGCTTCTTCTGCTTCTCTCCTCCCGTGCTCGGCAACTTCCTCTGCTTCTCCCTGGATGTTGTAAGTATTACCGATGTTCAACAGCAGTCTATCTACATTATCAAAGCCATAAGGACCTTCCTCAATGGACGTGTACCTTGGCTCTGGATATTCCTCTATATATTTCATGCCGTATTTTTTTCCGAGAAATTCTGTCCATTCCTCGGTGGCATAATTAACAACGGTTGCAGGAGCTCTTGGTATTCGCTTGATGTCATCAACGGTATTGTTGGCGAAATAGAATCCATTTGCATGCAATCCCATTTCCTCAATCAACGATTTGAGTTCAATATACCTCTGTCCCTCGTCAGGGAACTGGACGAGTGTAGCGATGTTTATGGATTTATCGTCCTTCTCAGTCTCAGTTTCATCTACGTTCTGTAATAACTGCGTTATCAACGCATTTCTGATTACGCTGAAGCCTCTTTTTGTCATGACACTATCTTGCTCGCAGGACACCAATGTGGATACGACTATTTCGCAAGGTACTTTCGCTTCTTCCCTCACCGCATCCATATAGTCCCCAATCTGGTCAGCAACATCGGAAGAAATAACCATGATAAGTTCTGGCTTGTATTTGTCATATACATCTTCAATTGCACCTAAGAGTTTATCGTAAGCGCCGTAAACGGTTTCCGCTTCTGTTAGTGCAGTGCAGGGGAAATCGTAAATGGGATTCCAGCTCCTGCACGGGTTCATTCTCCGCTGATATGCGCAGCCGATGGGTCCGTGTAGGAGGAGAACGGTGTTTTTTAACGACGTTGCAACCGTGGTGGCACAGGAAAGCTTACCGCCCAGCGCAGCTCTGCCATGAATGGGCAGACTCCAGACGCTGCTGACCATGAAATCCTCCGGTAATAGTTTGTAACTAAAATTATTATCACTCATTTCCCACCTACCTATATTTCCCTTTTGCCCTCTTCCTGATTTCGTCGCCTATCTTCATCATCTTTTCTGGTTTTCGCCCACGCGATATTCGAGTTGCCAACTTTATTCTTCTTATTATTCATACATATCGCCTCCTTTTTTGTTAATTTCTTAAGATATATAATATTTGATAGTATATAAAAGCTTTTTGATATTTACCAGAACAGCGCCAGAGCGAAAATCACTACAATCATTATTCCTGTTCTTATCGTCGTAGCTAAGACCATTATCTCCGTTCCTATCCTCGGACCAAATATACCAAGATAATAAGGTATCAGCCACCTTACCGTCACCATGATGGTGGATAGAACATCAGCGACGAGGAGCGTTATGACTACCTCCTTACCTGTTAGCACACCAGTTGTTAAAAGATTACTCGCTATCGTGTTCGCGGCAATAAAGTTCCCGAATTGCGCTGCAATTATCGTTAAACCTTCAAGAGGTATAGGGAAATAAGTGCTAACACCACTCAAATAAGAAGCAAAAGTGTCAAAAACGCCTATTTCCATCAATATGAACACGATAAACGTTGTTGGTATGGTTATAGCCACGATTCTCTTTATTACCGGCGTGGATGTTTGCAAACTTATCTTCACTGCTTCTTTTAGCGATGGGCGTTTCTCTGGTTTATTTCCTTCACCTTCGTCTGCATTTCGATATTTACCGTTCTGACTCTGGCTTCTATCCTTCTTTTGCAATAGAACCCTGCCGGCAATCATTATAAGCATGGTCTTTATCAACCCCACGAGTGTTAGAATGCCAAAGTAAATTATCCCCACGATGCCGAGCAAAGGTATTAAAACAGGCAGCATTGGACGCCAGTGCATCACGATTGCGGGAAAGGAAGTCATCATTGACGCTATAAATAACTCCTTCTTATCTATCAGTTTATCCTTGTAAAAAGCAGCAAGCATTGCATTTGCCGATGTCGCAGATACAAAAGCAGTGAGGAAGCTCGCCCCACATTCGTCACGTAGATGTGTAAAATTCGTGATTGGTCGTGCAATAAAAGCTATTTTATCAACTACTTTCAATGCAACTATTAATTCTGCGAAGATAACTCCTATTATCATAAAAGGTAACGTCTTTGCAAGGAACCACAGTGATAATTCCCCTGCACTCGTAAATACGTCAATAGGTGTCATTTACTCTTCAAATGTCCTGTTCCTGTTCATAACTCCTACCAAACTTCAGTGCCAATTCGGCTTTCATCAATTCGCGCCCGAGATAGCCTGCATGGTCTAAACGTGTAACCAAACCTTCTCTCAAAATAGTATCAAGAACTTCTTTTGCAGTATTTCCAATAATTACTTCGCTTCTGTGTTTCCGTATCTCGTGTATTGCCGCTATTTCTTTGGATTCTGTAATTCCTATTTTGAAACATCCAGCAGGGTCGGCAGTCCATTTTTCATTTTGCGTTGCGTGCACGCACGGAATGTCATTTATGAGGGTATTCATTTCTTTGTGCCGTCTTTTTTCTTTTAACTGTAACAAATCAATCCCAATATCTTTTGGTGCGCAATTTCTTTGCCTGGCAAGCAGCATCATCTGAGCAGCGGTTTTTAATTCATTTATGCACCCCACTGTTTTATCGCTGTATTCAGAAGTGAGCAAAATACTAACGCCAATTTCCATTCCAAATCCAGCCAATATTGCATTCACTCCAATTGAATCAGCGTCTATTAATTCTGTGATGTCTTTTACTTCCAGGAGTAGGGGTGTCTCGTTATCATGCTGCCTGAATTCATAGTACCGGCAGATGGAACCGGTGAAATCAGAACCGATTGGATTAAGCGTTGGATTTGCAATTACCACAATACCTAAAGACTTTGCAAGTTCGATATTAGATTTGAGGTTTAAGATGCGAGGTTTGAGTCTGCTCACGCCGCTTCGTGCCACTACCGGCTCATCGGGTATCACCACAGCGGGCACTTCGTTAGATGCAATGTATTTGCCAATCTCTTTAATAATATTACTATCTAAATTAAGCACTAAATCTATTCCTTCATCAATAGCAGATTTTATTAACTCGGGATTTTTGGTATCTATACTCAGAGGAACTTCAGCAGACTTTGCGATTTCAGCAGTTCTTTGAACATCCTTAACCGTTGCATCCAGTGCAATCCCGAGGTCTATTATATCCGCACCCTCTTCCCTGAAATCAATTATTCTTTTCGTTAATTCTTCTTCACTCATTCGTGTGGCATCAGCTATCTCTGCCATCACTTTCATGACTCCACCACCTATTTTCAAATCCCTTATTTTGAATGCGTAACCACTTGCCTTTTCGATACTTTGTAGTTTATCATGAGCCTTAGCCCGCAACTTCCGAGTGAGTAATTCACATGCTGGAATGGTTTTCGAAAATTTCAGCTCTTCGGAATAGCTGAGCACAAAATCCAAATCTCTTA
Source organism: Methanosarcinales archaeon (assembly GCA_025464645.1). Classification (GTDB taxonomy): domain Archaea; phylum Halobacteriota; class Syntropharchaeia; order Alkanophagales; family Methanospirareceae; genus QMVO01. The sequence continues at coordinate 2,288 of JAODGF010000084.1, read as the reverse complement.
CATCCATGGGTCCAAGCCGAATTTTTACACTGAGTTCTTTTTCCACGTCAGAAAAATCCGCAGGTATTAAGCCTGGAATCAGGATTAAATCGTAACCGGTGTACGTTTTAAAGGAGTGGAGAGAACGTTTTAATAATTTTGGCTTGATAAATGCAGCGATATTTATATCTACTACAAGCACGTCTGCAGAATCTTTTACGGCTTTTTTTACGCCATATTCCGCCAGACGCCCGGTTACTACAAGGATTTTCATTGGTTTTTACTCATTTTTTCCACCACATTACCGCACTCTTCGTTTTGCTCTCACTACGATAAACGCCATTCACGGCATTCCCTACTACACAATCCCTGATTATTTCCTTGACTCCCGGCGTAATTTCTGTGTGCAGATCAAAATGATGCTCGTAATATGCTATTGCATCGTCTACCGTTTTCTCCCAGATATGCTCAGAATCTATGACCTTGACATTCGCATAAATCCCTTTGCTGTATAAGATATTGTAGATATAGATATAGTCTACATCAAAATTGTATTCTTCATTCATAATCTCGGACCACATTTTGTACCACAGCTCATCAATTGTCAATTCTGCATGATGAACTACACAGCAATATTTTCTTGATGCATCGTGCAATCTCATTAATTGTGTTCCTACATCATCAAACTGCCACAGGACGTTCGACGAGATTACCAGGTCAAATTTCTCCCGGATTTCGGCATCGTCAACCTCCTGCCATGTTTTATTTAGCGTCTCGATATTTTTAACCCCCACCGCAACTGCGTTTTCTTCCAGTAGCTTGAGCATTCCCGTTGAGGGGTCTAATGCAGTTACTTTTTTAACAAGTTTTGCAAGAGGTAGAGCAAGCGTTCCAGGACCTGCACCCACATCCAGAACCTCAAAATCGGGTTTTATAAGCTCTTTTATTACCGCTATTATTTGGTGTCCGTATTTATAACCATTTCTCTTTATCCGGTCGCTGTAATCTTCTGCACTTTTATCCCATCTCTCTATTCCAACGTCTTTGCGATATTTCGATAGAACAGAGTGCTTTCTTGCATCCATCCATAACTGTTCCCAGTTTATTTCCATTTTATTTCGCTTCCTCACATTTTTAATTCTTCTTCGATATCAATGCATAGTATGTGTGACAAAAAATAAAAAATAAAGGGAGGGGAAAAAAGCCCCCAACAAATTTTTCTTCTTTCACCTCCTTTTTTATTCCTTTCTTAACACAGGTTCTTTTTCTAAAAGAAAGTGTTTTTTCGTATTGCTCTTTTATCTCGCCGTTTAGTTCTGTGTTTATTATACAGGGTAGGTCGGATATGCATACACGCCCTTATACTCTATGCCAAGGAATCGTTCCAGCCACTCTCTGTGAATAGCTACCGGGTCTATATCCTCGAACAGGTCAGGATGCAAGTACTTGGCAATGTAGGAACGCCAAACACTTGAATGCGTTGATGCAGCATTATTGCTGAGAAGGTATACATGACCGCTCTTAACTGCATCGAGGTTATCAAAGCCAGGACGGCTCATAATAGTGTTTCTAAACTCCTCCATCGGACCCGTATCAGTCACATCATATCCGTTGGGACAGGAAACCATTCCCGCATAAACCATCTTGATAATTACTTGTGGGTTTCTCTCAATCACCGCCTCAGGGTCTACCTTTGAATAGCCTGATAAGTCGGCAAAAATACTGATACCACCACACTCGATGAGACTATCATAATTTGAGGTTCCTGAACCGAAAGTATAATAATCCACCCAAGACTCAAGATACACCCGAGGTTTTTGTTCTTCCTTTAAATCTTTTACCCTCTCTTCTATGAGGTCAAAGTATTGCTTCTCGAGTTTGATAAGTTCTTCAGCCCTTTCTTGGTTATCCAGCATCCATCCCATGGCTCTGATCTCTCTGAAATAGTTGTACACCACGTAGAAATCCATTTGAACCAACGGAATACCGGCAGCATTCAACGTTTCCTCATCCTCTGGAGACATGAAAGACGAGACTGCATAAGTAAGCACAATATCAGGATTCAGTTCCAATATCTTTTCCATATCCCAATTGTAACTCTTTCCAACCGAAGGTTTGACCTCCAAGAATGTTTTTAATTCCTTTGCATTCTTCTTTGTATATTCGTCGACCCCAACGATCCTATCTTGCGCTCCGAAAGCGCAAAGCGTTTCAGCAGCATAACTACTGATAACTACTATCCTCTTCACTGGCTCTTTCACTGTCACTATCCTATCAGCGGAATCTACAATCGTAAGCTCCTTCTCCTT
>JAODGF010000083.1 GCA_025464645.1 Methanosarcinales archaeon | reverse complement strand
GAAAGAGATAAAGGGAGCAGGGGTCTTCTCTGTTGGAACTGCGATTACAATTACTTCTCTTTCCCCTGCTTTTGCTTCAGATCCCATAAACAATGCTTGATTACCGTCTATGAAATGAGGAACAAGCTTTATAGAAGAGAAAACGAAAATATGCAGGCGTTTTTTTATATCTTTATCTTCCTTCTCTGCCATCATCTCAATGAACTCGTGCCCATTTTCCTCGACTTTTATGTCCGAACTCTGGGTGCGAATTTGAATCTGATACCCGCACCGTTCCACGAACTCCTTTACCACGTTCTTTACTGCACTTAGCGGGCTCCTTATCATTGCCCAGCGTAAAAAAGCTTCCTCCAACTCCTCAACCATGTATCTATGCGTTGGCAAACAGTAAAATATTTCGCCTTGATAATTAATCCGGGTGCGCATGTCAGGAGAAAAAACGGAGATTTTCTCTTCGCTTGTTATACTTTTGAAGATCAAATCTTTTAAATTCCCGTCTAATTTCCTCTCCAACTCTTCTCTTTCAGTACCGCTGACGGATTTTACACATTCTCCTATCTTCAAAATGAGTTCGCCTTCTGATATTACTTTATGTTCCTGACAATAGCCCGAGAGGGCTTCAAATATTTTTAGCAAGTTTTTCTTATGCATTGTTGTTAGTCAAAATGCCGCCTTTTTAGTTTACTCATCCTCACTCCCACTTTAACTTTTGTATCAACTTTTTCACTTCTTTCCCTGCTACTTCCACAGCCCTTCTTGTCATTTGATGCTCGTAAAAGTTTCTATGAAGACTGTTTGCATCGTGAAAGCAATCCAAAAGGTCTTCATCGCTGCGTTCCACAGCGAGTTTATCAACGAAATCCCATAAACTTCCGTGTTTGTCTAATTTCAATCCCCTTTTTGCCGCTACCGTCTTAACTGCTAACGCAGCAGCACCCCATAATTTCTCCGAAGATTGAACCAAATCCCCTTTGCTCATAAATTCGTCCGCTTCTTTAAGGTATTTCTCACTTAAAGCACTATAATGCTCTACAAGGTCTTCAGGGTCAAGTTCTTCATTCAAACTCTTTTGCAGCAGCTCAACTCCCAATTCCTCTGGCAGTGAATCAGTTTCCTCTGCTTTTTCCCTTAGTTTCACCACAAGCCTTTGCGGCAATATGATAGAAGCAGCACCCATAATTTGATTATCCTCCTTCTATAATATGATTATTATAATGGCATATAAAAAGATATAAATTTATTTGGTGGTGTTTCATTTAAGATTAAGAGAATAGAGGAGAGGGAAATGACCAAATTTGCATCTCGCATCAAAACCATAGAGATTTCGGGCATAAGGAAGGCGTTTGAAGCTTTCTCAGGCGAGTTCTTCAACCTCGGACTTGGTGAACCCGATTTTGACACTCCAGCGCATATAAAAGAAGCCGCTATGCAGGCGCTCAAGTCTGGATTCACCTCATACACCTTCAATAAAGGCATAGAAGAACTGAGAGAGGCAATAAGCGATAAGTTCAGAAGAGATAACGATTTTGTAGCGAGCCCTGAAGAGATAATAGTTACTTCCGGAGCAAGTGAAGCATTGCATATCGCTATTCTTTCAGTTGTGGAAAAGGGAGATGAAGTGCTGATACCGGACCCCGGGTTTGTTTCGTTCGCAGCACTAACGAAATTGGCAGAGGGGAAACCAGTAGGAGTTCCGCTAAGCGAAGACCTTACGATGTCTGTGGAAGCCGTGAAGGAAAAGCTCACGGCAAAGACAAAAGCACTCATAATAAATTCACCCTCGAATCCAACAGGAGCAGTGGAAAGCGAGGAGAACATAAAAGCGATTGCTGATGTCGCAAACGACCAACACATAACGGTCATTTCTGATGAAGTTTATGAGCATCTTATATATGACGGCTTGAAGCACATAAGCCCTGCAAGATTCTCTGACGAGGTAATTACAGTAAATGCAGTCTCAAAGACATACGCGATGACTGGGTTCCGATTGGGCTATCTGGCAGCTCGTGAAGAGTACGTGGAGCAAATGCTGAAGATACATCAGTATATACAGGCATGTGCATCTTCTATTTCGCAGTGCGCAGCATTGGCTGCTATTACCGGACCGCAGGAATGTGTAGCAGAGATGAGAAATGAGTTCAAAAGAAGAAGGGATTTCGCTGTTGATGTTCTTCGAGATATGGGAATGGAATTCATCACTCCAAAAGGAGCATTTTATATCTTCCCACGCGTGAAGGATGAGAAAGAATTTGTGGAGACGCAGAGAAGGAGAAGAATAATAGTCACGCCAGGCTCTGCTTTTGGAAGTCGGGGAAAGAATCACGTGAGAATATCGTATGCTACGAGTTTTGAAAAATTGAAGCAGGCTTTTGAGTTAATGAAGAAAACCAAATGAAATCCGAGGAGCTATTCCAGCTGATAAACTTTTGCAAAACCATACAAAAAGAAGGGACAGACCCTTTTGACCTGAACGTAAAAAGGTACTTAGAAACGCTGAAAGAATACCTAAAAAAATGGAAGTCTTTCGACGACCTTCTTATAGATGCAGAAGCGATATCCGAGTTAGCAAAGATAATCGAATTGCAAGGTAAATGGATAAGAGACCGCTCCGCTTCGTTCTATATAGACCCGGTTTTGATGGAACTCAAATTAAAGATGCTGGAGCCTGCTCAGTTAGCAAACGCGTTCTTCGAATCCTGGCATCCTATTATATCAATGGATAGAATTACCTCGAAGAGGCTGAAAGAGGGACTGGATTACTGGAACGCGTTATTACCCTTCAGTGAAAGGAAGGAAGAATTTCCGCCTCCATCAACTCTTGAAACCGCATTCGACATCGAGGATTTAATTGATTTGAACATCTTATCCAGGACAGAGTTCGAGGACGCAATAAAAGAAGTCTCGAAAGAGCTCGAAGAACGAGGCAGAATCGAATATCACGCTTTTATTTATGAGGATGAATTTGAAGACAGTGTTAAAAAGGCTTATCTGACGAGTTATCTGGTAAGCGAAGGAAAAGCTCAGCTCGATGTTAATCCCTTAGAAGAAGAAGTATTTATTTCTCCAAGCAATGCTAATGAAGAAGCAAATACTGGTGATGTAAAGTCTATCCCAATTTCGTTAAGCTACGAGGATTGGATGAGATGGAAGAGGAAACAGAAGAAGAACTGAGGACAAGAACAGAGAAGAAGGTGAAGAAGGCAGCCCAGTTGTTATTCTTCAGAAGACATAGGGTCCCGGGGGTTAAAGGCTGGGAGCTTAAGAAGGCGTTGGGAGACAATTATATGGAAGTGATTGGGGTTTTAAACGCTGCTCTCGATAAATTCGGAATGGAAGTAAAGAGGATAAGCGAAGAAGGAGAAGAAAAAGGAGAAAGCGGAGAAAAAACAGAGCGCGACAGGTTTATGATAGTGCTCAAAAACCACCTGATTGAAAAAGCTTCTGGTGCGCGAATAGATGATGTGGCAATGCTCTCTGCTACTTTAGCCTATATCATATCGAAGCAAGGTAAAGCACCGAGGAAAGCAGTAGAAGATTTTTTAAGCGCGAAATTCCCTAAACATAGGGTTTTCTTCGCTCTTGATAGGTATATTAAACAAGGATATTTGGGTGAAGATGATAAGGTATTGCATATCGGATGGAGAACACGAGCGGAAGTGGATAGGAAAACGCTATTGGATTTGATTTTGGCTGCTTGAAATATCTTCAAATTTGACAGTATCATCTCACCTCTCTTATAACCCGCGGGATATTCTCCAGCACATCCGTAGCGAGAAGCCCATAACCTTTGTTCTCAAACGCAATATCCCCGGCAGTGCCGTTTACAAACGCAGCAGCAGTTGCCACTTTGAAAGGGTCAGCGGCGATTGCAAAGAAAGCACCAGTTACTCCTGCCAGCACATCTCCGGTACCGCCAACGGTCATTCCTGCATTTCCCTTTTTGTTTATCTTCACGCGAGTGCCATCTGATATAATATCTGTGGGACCTTTCATCAAAGTAACAACTTTGTTTAGCCTTGAAAAGTTCTGCACAAATTTTATCCGTTCTTCCATTAGATCCTCAGTAGGCACTTTTACTCCTATCTCCATCTTCGATAATTCTCCTGCATGTGGAGTTACGATAACGAGTTTATCCTCTGCCTCCACAGGCAAATGCAAGCCATAGAACCCATCCGCATCTACTACCACCTTTTTGCTCGCATCATCCTCGATTATCATCCTCGTTGCTTTTTTCGTTTCCTCCGCTGCACCAAGTCCCATACCTATTATCACTACATCATGCTTGTTTATCAAATTAGATACCGCTGGCACGTCTTCTTCTACCAATATCTCAGAAGAAAGAGGTTGGACGATTAGATTAGGTGATAAGGAAGAGATAATAGAAGAAACGCTTTTAGGTGCTGCTATTGTCACCCAATCCGCACCAGCACGGAGAGAAGCAAGAGCGGCTAAAGCGGGCGCGCCAAAAAAAGGACCTCCGCCCACTATTAACACGCGTCCATTATCCCCTTTATGGCTGCTTGTCTGTCTCTTCACGACCATTCTCACGTCTCCAGGACCTGCTAACTTCTCCATGCCTTCCGGAATGCCTATATCTGCAATCACTAATTCACCAACGTATTTCTCAGCTTCTCTTTCAAGCAAGCCTCTTTTCGGACGATGGAACGTGAGAGTGAGATTTGCTCGTACTGCTTTTTCCGTTTCGCCAGTATCGGGGTCCAATCCGGAAGGGATGTCCACAGCAACCACAAATGCATTTGAGTTTACTCTTGCCCGGTTTACCAGGTCTATTGCGGTAGCTTCTGGTTCTCTTATTTTACCTCGCACACCAGTGCCGAGGATCGCATCTATTATCACCTCTGAACGGTTTATGTGGTTTTCCCTTGCTCTGAGTGCGGAAGAATCATTTATTTCTTCAATTTCATATCCACTCGCTTTTAAAATTCGCCAATTTCTACGTGTTTCTTCTGTCCTCAAATCTTTTGAACTGCCTATTAAAAGTATTCTCACGTCAAAGCCATGCAAATGTCGCGCAGCCGCGAAAGCGTCGCCGCCGTTATTGCCTTTCCCTGCTATTATCGTGACACTTACTCTTTGCCCTTTTTCTTCAAACCTCTTTTTTAGCTCGTTTGCAATCCCCGCGCCTGCATTTTCCATTAGTTGTGCAGGAGAGAGCCCGAAGAATCTGCAGTTCTCATCCAGGGCTGCCATCTCCTCTGATGTTATCCCGCCTACTATCCCCTCTTTCATATTCCTGTCGTACTCGTGGTTTTTTTCATCAGCCTATATTGACGATTCTATCCACGCCAAATACTTATCATATCCCGCAACAATCGGAAGTACGATGATTTCAGGCAGCTCATAGCTGTGAACTTCTTTTATTCTTTCTATAATCTTATCTACCTTGCTTTTTTCTGTCTTTATTATCAGTAAAGCCTCTCTATCTTCGCAAAACTCGCCCTTCCACCGGTAATACGAGTCCAC